>CAYGKL010000011.1:12556-48712 GCA_964350505.1 uncultured Roseivirgaceae bacterium
GCATCTTGGCATAGCTCAATCAATACCCCATTGGTAGTTTTTGGGTGTAGAAAACAAACCAGCTTATTATCAGCGCCTTTTTTGGGTTCTTCATTGAGTAAAGTGAAGCCTTCTTCCTTTAGGCGAATCATTTCGGCACGGATATCATCAACATCATAAGCGATATGATGAATGCCCTCCCCTTTCTTTTCAAGAAATTTTGCGATCGGGCTATCTGGGTTCGTTGCCTCAAGCAGCTCAATTTTATTTGGGCCAATTTGAAAGAAGCTAGTATTAACCCCCTCAGAGGCCACTTCTTCAATTTTATAGTGAGCTCTCCCAAAGAGTTTCTCAAATAACACATTGGAGTTTTCAATGCTTTTCACTGCAATACCGATGTGTTCTATTTTTCTCATTTCGTAGTTCTTAATCAATTGGTTTTCATTGGTTATCTTTGCGTCAGGCCTTGAACTTAATGCGCAAGTTGCCTGTTAACTATGTCGCTTCAATATAGGAAAAGAAGCGTTTTAACCCGACAATAAAAATGACAACAGGAGCGGATATACATGTTGAGAGTGTAAAACTTCAGAAGAAGATTGAAAACTACTTAAGCATAACCGGAAGTGAATTGAGTTTTGAGTTTCAAAACGTGGAAGGAAAGGTGAAACTAGATTTAATCACCATTAACCCAAGACACAACCAATCTTTCTTGTTTCAGTCAGAAATTGGAGTCGATAAGCTAGATGCTCTAAAGAAAATGTTTGAGTATGTGCAGTCTTACAAAGACAAGTACGGCTCATACACTATTCAATGGATTGCCAAAGGCGACAATGAATTGCATACCTCTTATTTTAGAGCCAGCAATATGTACGATGCCTTGGATAAACTTTACTATGGCAGAGACATCAACACCATTACAGTATTTAGTGTAGTATTAAACCCGGTTGCATAATGATAACAGTTACAGATATAGCAAGAGAGAAAATTTTTGAGCTGCGCTCGAAAGAAGGAAAAACAGATAATCATAACATCCGTGTAGCCGTACAAGGTGGTGGTTGTTCTGGTTTAATGTATGAATTAGAGTTCGATGCTGAAGTCAAAGAAAAGGATGAGGTATTTGAAGATAAAGGCGTGAAGATTCTAGTGGATAGAAAAAGCTTACTTTATCTCTTGGGAACTACCCTAGACTTCTCTGACGGTTTGAATGGAAAAGGATTTCAGTTCGTTAACCCGAACGCTTCGAGGACCTGCGGTTGCGGAGAAAGCTTCTCAGTGTAATGTTCAATAATAAATTTTGAATGATTAATGAGCCACTCGATGAGTGGCTTTTTTATTTCTCCAACTGGGAATTCCCAGTAGTCAGACCACTTGGAGTGTTCAAACGACTAATCCTGAACTTTTAGTTGGAGATTCTTCGGTCGTGCCTGCCTCTGAATGACCACCCTGATGGGGTTCCACCCGATAACTATAGTGAACGCAGGAATGACAGTTCGAATAGCCTAAGTACTGAGTACTCAATACTAATACGCTCTTACCGTTTTTCCTTCCATAAAGTTTACGAAAGCTTTATTCACAACTCCCATTCCACCTGGGGTAGGATAATTTCCTGTGAAATACCAATCGCCTAAGTTATTAGGGCAAGCTTTATGCAGATTATCTACAGTTTGATAAACCACTTCTAAGTCGGCCTTCAAATCGTCTGGACGAATGATCTCAGTGATTTTAGCAGAGATTTCCTCATCGGTGAATTGATTATACAAAGTTTGTACATAATTCATCTTATTCTTCGATTCCAGGTTAGCCAATACCTGATGGTAAGCTTCATCGAGTAAGTTCTCTTTGAACTTATCTTTGATCAGCGCTAACATAGCCCGGAAAGCCACAAACTCCTGAATCTTACTCATATCGATACCATAACAATCAGGATAGCGAATCTGAGGAGCTGAAGAAACCACCACTATCTTTTTAGGCTCAAGTTTATCCAACATTCTAAGGATACTCTTTTCTAGAGTTGTGCCCCGCACAATGGAATCATCAATGACCACAACTGTATCAACACCCTTTCTGATCACCTCATAAGTGGTATCATATACATTCGCTACCATCTCATCTCGGCTGGCATCGTCTGCAATAAAGGTTCTCAGCTTCGCATCTTTGATGACAAGTTTTTCAACTCTTGGCCTAAAACTGAGCATTTGCTCAACATCATCTAAGGATGGCTTTTTATCAACGATAACCTCCTTCTGCTTCTGCATGAGGTAATCATCTAGACCTTGCATCATACCAAGGAATGAAACCTCGGCCGAGTTTGGTATGTATGAAAACACAGTGTTTTTAAGGTCGAAATTGATCGCCTTCAAAATCTGAGGCACCAATAATCTCCCTAACTGCTTTCTTTCCTGATAGATCTCAGGATCATTCCCTCTTGAGAAGTAGATGCGCTCAAAAGAACAGGCCTTAAGTTCCTCTTGCTTCATGATGGGCACTTCCTCATAATCACCACTTTTGTTCACAATGAGTGCATGACCTGGCTTCACCTCTTCGATTTCATCGTACTTCACATTGAAGGCAGCTTTGATGGCTTGTTTTTCGGAGGCAACCACAATCACCTCATCATCTATGTATTTAAAAGCAGGACGAATTCCATTTGGATCTCTCACAACAAAAGAAGCTCCATGTCCTAGGAGTCCTACCATTGCATAGCCACCATCAAAGTCTTTGAAAGAACGTTTCAGCACTCGCTGTAAGTCCATTTCATTTTCTATGATTTCGGTGATTTCGAAGTTATCTTTCTTCTTTTTGTACTTATCGAAAATGCGTTGATTCTCTTCATCGATAAAGTGACCGACTTTTTCCATTACCGTCACTGTATCTGTCTTTTCTTTCGGATGCTGACCTAGGCCAATAAGTATATCAAACAGCTCATCAACATTTGTCATATTGAAGTTCCCAGCCATTACTAGGTTACGGCTTCTCCAGTTATTTTGTCTTAAAAAAGGGTGGCAGCTTTCAATACTATTCGCTCCGTGTGTTCCATAGCGCAGGTGACCTAACCAAGCCTCACCAGTAAAGCCCATATTATTTTTTAACCAACTAGCGCTTTTCGGGTCATAACCTTCCTTCTTTTTCGCCTTAGCAAACTTCCTTGCAATCTTGGAAAATATCTCTTCAACCGGCTCGGAATTAATAGTTCTATAACGACTGATGTACCTTTTTCCTGGATCTACCGACATTTTGATGTTGGCCACACCGACACCATCTTGGCCTCGGTTAGACTGCTTTTTCATCATAACGTAGAGCTTGTTCACCGCGTAGGTGGCAGAACCATACTTGTCTATGTAGTATTGTAGAGGTTTTCTAAGTCGAATGTGGGCTATGCCGCATTCATGTTTAATAGGTTCAAGCATGTCAGGTTATCAAAACACAAAATTAATACTATTCAATAGGTCAACAAACCAATCCGGTCTAAAGAATAATATGAACAAAGGAGACACGAATAAAGTGCCCCAAACTGTTGTCCAATTAAACTCTTGTTGTGTGTGAATCGCTTGGGTGGCCTGCTTGAAAAACAAAAGGTATGGAATTCTTATGTAGTAAAAGAGAGAAACAACTGTGTTGAGCAAACCAATAATAAAAACCCAGAGTAAAATCTCTTCTCCCGAAGTTGAATAGGCATCATAAACAGCAGAAAAAACGTAGAGCTTCCCATTGAACCCTGCGGTTGGAGGTAGCCCCGTGAGAGATATCATTACAATTAAAAGAAGTACTGACGCAAATGGCAATACTTTACCCACCCCATTAAAGTGTTCATAATCTACAGAACCGAGTTTGTTTTCAAAAAGCTGAATCAGGTAGAATGCCGCGAGGTTCATGATCAAATAAATAAGACCATAAAAAACAGTTGCTTCTATTCCCGTTCTATTCAACAAAAGAATACCTGAAAGCATAAAAGCCGCATGCGCAATAGAAGAATAAGCCAACATTCGCTTGGCATTTCTTTGCCATAGCGCGGAAAAATTTCCTATTGTCATACCACCAATCGCTAATACTCCCAACCAAAGTGACCAGTCGAATTGACTCAAAGAAGTAGCGTTTATAATCCTGAACAATACGAAGACAGCAGCCAATTTCGGAACGATAGAGAAAACCGTGACAGTTGGCATTGGAGTAGACTCATAAACATCGGGAGACCAAACGTGCAGTGGAAAAGCACCCAGTTTGAAAAGTATCCCAACCAAAACCATAAATAGTGCAATGCTCAAAGTAAGAGGCTGCGCTGCCTTAAGACCAATGGCAAAAGTATCTGTTGAAATATCTAAGGTACCTGTGAGGCCATAGAGCCAACTCATTCCATACAGCATTACTGCTGACGCAGCGGCTCCATAAAGCAGGTATTTTATAGCAGCTTCTGATTTCTTCAATCCTTTACCCAGGCCCGTAAGCAGATATGAACTGATTGAAACTACCTCGATTGAAAGGTAAATCATCAGCAAGTTCGAACTCATCGTCATGAGGGATGCTCCTAACAATAATGCAAAAAGACTTATCAGCCATTCGCTTGAAGAGAAATAGTCCGAAGCATATTTCTTGGATTTAATAGCCATTATTAAAGCCACCAAAGCAGTAATCAAGAATCCGATTTTAAAAAGAGAGGCACCTGAAGAGGTGGTAATTAGACCTTCAAATAAATTGAGTGGCTCATTATCCGGAATGAAGGTGATACCCTGAAATACCAAAAGAAATGAAATGACCGAAAAGGAAATTGCAGCCAGCCCAGCTTCTTTTTTTTGATTGAACAACAGGTCGAAAAGCAGCAGTAAAACCAAGCCAATCACCAAACCGATTTCGGGCAGTAAAAAGGGAATCCCCTCTGTCAATCGCTGAAGCTGATCAGTTAGAGTTGATGGATTTTGCATGCCTGCCACCACCATGCTATTGTGCGTTGGTTATGTGATTCACAAACGATTCAACTCCACTATTGATTAAGTCTAGCAATAGTGAAGGGTATACGCCAAAGGCTATTATAAGTATCACCAATGGCACGAGCATAAGGTATTCATGGATCGTAATGTCTTTCAAGTTGGGAATCCAGTTTTTGTCTTTCACCCAAAACTTGCCTAGGAACATTTTCTGAAAGGTCCAGAGGTAATAGCCAGCAGCTAAAACCAACCCTGAAGTAGCTACTACTGCCATCCATGAAGGAATAGCACCAATTACTGCAGATGATTTAAAAGCACCAATTAAAACGAATAGCTCCGCTATAAATCCACTGAATCCCGGCAAGCCCAGCGATGCAAAAAAGGCGATTCCAACAAACACTGTATACTTTGGTAGCTGATTGGCCAAACCACCATAGTTTTCAATCATTCTATCGTGTGTACGGTCATAAAGCACTCCCGCCAGCAGGAAGAGTAAAGAAGAAATAAGCCCATGAGAGAACATCTGATAAATAGCTCCACTTACTCCCTCGCTTGTCATGGCGGCTAAACCGAGGAGTACAAATCCCATATGAGACACTGAGCTGTAAGCAATTAGTTTCTTTAAATCTTTTTGAGCCAATGCATTCAACGCACCATAAATAATGGAGAACATACCAACGAAACCGATCAACCATGCATAGTGAAAGGCAGCATCCGGGAACATCGCATAGGCGGTTCTAATCAATCCGTAGCCCCCTACTTTCAATAGAATTCCCGCTAGCACCACAGAAATTGGTGTAGGAGCCTCAACGTGGGCATCGGGTAACCAGGTATGGAATGGGAAAGTCGGAAGCTTTATCGCAAAGCCAATGAAAATGGCTAAAAAAGCAATCCATCGAATGGGTTGACCTAAGAGTGTGGCTAAACCTGACCTCTCGAGCAATGAACCTGGAATGTAATTAGCAGCGTCTGCCATAGAGAGCATATTGAAAGACTTTACTAATGATTCCTTCGCAATCTCTCCTTCACTTACCATGGCCTGAATATCTGGAATACCATATTCAGTCATACTCAGACCAGCTGCTTCAGCAGTTTTAATAGGATCGTAGACAGAGTTATATAATCCAATCATCACGATCAAAATCAGCATTGAGCCAACCAGCGTATAGAGAAAGAATTTGATGGCTGCATATTCTCTTCTTGGCCCTCCCCAAATACCGATAAGGAAGTACATGGGTAGGAGCATGAATTCAAAGAAGAGATAGAAAAGGAAGAAGTCTAAGGCTACAAAGCAACCCAATACTGAAGTGCTTAAAAGCAGATAAAGTCCGAAATAAGCTTTTCTTTTTTCCTTGATATTCCAACAGGCGATGGCTCCAATAAAAAGGACTATTGACGCCAACAAAAGCATGGCAATATTCAGACCATCGGCACCCAGAAAATAGTCAATAGAGAGTGTGCCAAGCGAATCTAGTTGAAGCGAGAACCATTCTGATTTTTCAACGAGCTGCAGATTTGCCTCACTCGAGATTCCTGGCATCAAGCTTCCATCAAAATTATAGACAGCAAAGAATGTCAACAATAGTGTTAAACCAGTGGCTCCAATGGCAATTACCTTATACAGGTATTCGTAAGCTTTAGGAGTCAGGAGCACAAGTGCAGCACCAATGAGTGGAATAAAAACGATATATGACAACAAATGCTCCATGGGCTAAATTACAAGCAGCAAAATTAAGGTTATTAAAAATATAAAAGTGATCAGAATTTGAGCTTGAATATTTCCTGACTGAATACTTCGGGTCAGTTGACCTATTTTCCCGACAGAATTAGCCGTAATGTTTACTATTCCGTCTACAAAAACACGATCGAACCAAGCTGTCAGGTAGGCAATTACCACCTGAATTCTGGAGAAAAGATTCACAGCGGCATCGAGTATATGCTTATCGAACCAAGCAATTGCTCTGGCATTAATTAAAATTCCTTTCAGAATTATCTTTTCATAAAGGCTATTCTGATACCAATGATAAAATGAAATCTGACCTAACACACCTACTGGCTCTCTTCGCTCAATAAAGGTTCTTTGAAGCTTTGCTCCTGGCTTATAGGTTAGATAAGCGATAACCAAACCTGCCAAGGCCAATGCAATGGATAATGTATTGACAATGGCATGAAGTGAATCGAACGTTTCTTTGGGAACATCTACCAAACTCTGAGCTGCATAAGACATTGGCACCAAATATATTGGCGTTGGTAAAGCCTGTATCACCCATGAATCTTCAGCATTCAATGTAAGGCCAAACGGGAACGATATAGACAAAAGAGCGAAAAGTATAGCTGGAACTATGAGCCAAAGGTTACCTTCCTTTAACCTACTCTCAATCGAATTGTCTCCCAGAATATTAGGCAACCTAAACTCCCCGAAGAAGACCAAAAAGATCATTCTGAAAGTATAAAAAGAGGTGAAGACCACCGTCATAAAAGCCAATACTTCGGGAATGTAAAATCCTCCACCTTTAATATCGCCCCAAACTGCCAAATTTAGAAGGATGGCATCTTTGGAAAGAAATCCAGAAAAGCCTGGCAAGCCTACTAATGCCAATGAACAAATGAAGAATGCAAAAAAGGTGAGTGGCATCTTCTTCCGAAGTCCGCCCATAATTCTCATATCCTGTGGATCGAATTTGTGATCATCCTTTTCAAGGTGATGCAGCTGATGAATAATAATCCCAGCGCTAAGGAATAAACCAGCCTTAAAGAAAGCATGCGTAATAAGATGAAATAAGCCTGCACTATATGCACCCACTCCCATTGCTAGAACCATATAGCCTAGTTGAGAAATGGTGCTATAAGCCAGAACTTTTTTGATGTCGAATTGAGATAGAGCCGCAATGGCTGCCATAAATGCCGTAACGGCTCCTACAATAGCCACAACTTCTAAGGCTTGCGCGTCTAGCAAAACGAAGATTCTCGCTAACATAAATACACCTGCGGCCACCATAGTAGCTGCATGAATCAAAGCAGAAACTGGGGTTGGCCCCTCCATAGCATCGGGTAACCAAACTTGTAAGGGAAACTGAGCCGACTTACCAACTGCACCACAGAACAAAGCAATGCCTGCTGCACTGAGCCATCTTCCATCGAGGCTACTGTTAATTTCTACTCCTGCTTTTGTGAATGTCGCAATCCAATTGCCATCTTCAATTTCAGAGAAAATCATCAGGCTTTTAATGGCCTCTAAGTCGAAGGAATGAAATTGAGTGAATAGGATCATCAAGCCAGTTAGGAAACCTAGGTCTCCAATTCTATTCAATATAAAGGCCTTATTAGCTGCCAATGAAGCCGATTTCTTCTGAAACCAAAAACCAATGAGCAGGTAAGAAGAAAGACCTACTAATTCCCAGAATATGAAAATAAATAGAAGGTCGTGAAAGAGGACAATCCCCATCATTGAGAACGTGAAAAGCCCCAGATAAGCGAAATATCTAGCTTTGGTCTTGTCTGCCCTCATGTACTCAATGGAGAATATATGCACCAAAAGCGCCACAAAGTTGACAATCAATGTCATGATCAGCGCCAGCTTATCTAAATAAAACGAATAGGTAAACTGAGAGCCAGCTAATTTGAACCAATCGCCTCGGATAGTGATTGGTTGATTCCAAAGACTTGTTGCTAGGAAGGCACCCACTGCTAAATTCAAGGCAATCATTAAGCTAGACCAATAGGGTGCCTTTTGTTTTAAAAAGCCTGAAGTAGCGAATGAAAGCAATGGTAGAAACAACAAAGCCAACACCCATAGGGTGTAGTCAGAAGATTTTGGCGATATGAGATCCATCAACTCTATCATCCTTTCATTGAGTTGATTTTATCTAGGTCTGAAGTTTTGAAGTATTTATAAACCTTTACGACAAGCGCCAAGGCCACTGCGGCTTCAGCGGCTGCAATAGTAATTACAAATAGACTAAAGATCTGTCCTTGCAAGGCTTGAGGATCGAACCGGCTGAAAGTAATCAGGTTCAGATTAGCCGCATTCAACATAAGCTCAATGCCAATCAGCACCATAATGGCGTTCTTTTTGGTGAGCACCACGAAGAGCCCTCCACAAAACATCAAAGCACCTAAGTACAGCATGATGTTAATAAGCATCTTCCCCCTCCTTTCTGGCATTGCCCGCAATTCGCACTGCACCGATGAGCGCAACCAACAACAAAACACCGATCACCTCAAAGGCCAAAACATAATCGGTCATTAGGCTGAAACCGAAGGACTTTAATTCTACCTGCTGAGAATACTCTTGATCTACCCAAGGCAGATTGTTGAATGCACCTGATTGAATGGACTGAAAAAGCAAAGCAAACATGGCTATGGCCGTAATGACTCCGAAAAATAATTGATACTTATCAGATTTAATCTTCTCTCCCTTGAGCTGCTGGGTGAGCATTATTCCAAAAACCAATAAAACCAACACCCCACCTACGTACACCAGAATTTGGGTAATGGCAATGAATTCAGCCCCCAAAAAAACGAACAAGCCTGCTATACCAATGAAAGTCAAAATTAAAGCAAATGCTGCGTAAAGGATATTTTTGGTAAGTACAATAAATAGCACTGAAAGCCCTGTAAGGGCCGCAAAGAAATAAAATAGAATGCTCTCTAATTCCATACTATTCGGCTTTGTCGCTATCTGAATCCTTAGGTTTAATTTTTGGTTTCATTACAGGCCTAGCCGCTTTCTTTGGCGCATCATCCTGTTCGTTTTTATTCTCTTCGGGTTTTTTCTTCGGTTGAATCTTAGGTCTAAAGACTGGCTTTGGTTTTGAAACTTCACCTTCAGACTGCTCCGGCTCCTTTTTTAAAGGAATTTGGGGCTTCATATTCACTTTAGGCTTAAC
Source organism: uncultured Roseivirgaceae bacterium (assembly GCA_964350505.1). Lineage (GTDB taxonomy): Bacteria > Bacteroidota > Bacteroidia > Cytophagales > Cyclobacteriaceae > Roseivirga. The sequence continues at coordinate 22,344 of CAYGKL010000011.1, forward strand.
CCTGGGAACTCTAGGTTTAAATGCTGGCTTAGCTCCTCCTACTTTTGGTTTAGATGCAATATCTGATTTTTCCTTCGGAACAATCTCTTCTCTACTTATGGCCTTAGTGGCCTCTTTTTGCTTATTGTATTCTTCCAGCTCCTTTTTCTTTTGCAATATTTCCAGTGGAGTCATGTTGGCAAAAGGTACATTGTGCTCTACAAAATCGAACGCGCTAAAGTCATACTCATCTGTCATGGTTAGGCATTCAGTTGGACAAACTGTAGTACATAAACCGCAAAAACAGCACTTGGCCATGTCAATGTCGAACTTGGCGACATAGATTCGCTTAGGGGTTCCATCTGAAGTTTTTCCGATTTCTTCAATAGCCCTAACAGGTTCAATCTCAATACAATCAACAGGACAAATTTTAGCGCACTTATCGCAAACGATGCAGTCTTCTATTTCATTATGAAGCTTATAGCGACCATGATCTGGAACTGGGAGTTTTTCTTTTGGGTATTGAACCGTGAAAATGGCATTCTGCTTTTCAAAGTAGTTCTCGGCTGATGGCACAATCGGATCTCTCTGTACCCTAGCATCTAGCATGTGCTGAGCTGTAACCTTAAGTCCAGTCTTTAAGGTTTGAGTTGCCGTTTTTATGTTCCTCCAATACCCTTTCATATCATTAGCAATCTCCAAATTGCACTTAAAAGCACCAAAAGAATTGATGCCGGAGTTAGATATTTCCAGCTTAAATTCATCAACTGATCTAATCGAAGTCTGGGGTAGGTCCAGCGAATCCAGATTTGAACTGCTACTAAAAATAAAGCCTTACCCAACATCCAAAAGGCTCCCCATAAATGCCCCGCAACTGAACCAGGTTCTCCACTTGTCCATTCCGCTAATTTCAGCCCGCCAATATTGGGGAAAATTGTATTCCAGCCACCCAAGAAAAGAATAACCGCCAAGAAGGCGACCAGCAACATCATGCCATATTCTGCCAGCATGAACATTGACCATCGAAACCCAGAATATTCCACATGAAATCCAGCTACTAGTTCTGATTCTGCCTCAGGAATATCGAAAGGCGCCCGATTACTTTCGGCTAAAGACGCAATGAAAAAGATAACAAAACCGATCAGTAACAATGGAGACCTGAATATATTCCAAGTGAGAATTCCTCCAACATTGGTAGTTTCAATCCCAAGGGTTTTAATGCCGAAAAGATAATTATGAGCATCTGGATTCACATCGGTCCACCAAACGCCTTGCTGATAAGTAATTTCCTGAAGATCTAATGTTTGTGAAATCATTACCACACAGACTACTATTAAGCCTAATGGTATTTCATAAGAGATGATCTGCGCCACAGAACGCATGGCTCCCCAAAGGGCATATTTACTATTACTCCCCCAGCCAGCCATGAGTATGCCCACAACATCTAAAGACACAATCGCCAGCAGATAAAAGATTCCTATTTGAGCGGAAGATCCGGCAAAGCCAGAAGTAAGGGGCAGCACGGCAAAGCCCGCAAAGACCGCAGTGAAAATAATGACCGGAGCCGGCTTAAAAAGTCTCTTATCAGCCTTAATGGGAACAATGTCTTCCTTTTGAAGTAACTTCAGAAGGTCGGCAACAGTCTGGAGAAGACCATAATAGCCAGTTTCCATTGGGCCATAGCGATCTTGAATAAATGCGGAGATTTTACGTTCAGCATAAACGGCAAAAACCGTATAAACGAGGAGGAAATTAAGGAAAAATAAAAATGCGTACACGCTATAGTCTGTCCTTAGTTATTGCAAATAAAACACTTAATTCTCTCAAGTGATAATTCATGGTCAAGTGAATCAATGACTATCTCACTTGACAATACAAATTAACTACAGAAGTGCTAAAAGAACTTACTCCCAGAGGATATGTTTTTGTAAGCTTACTTTTCTCATAAAGAATAATTCTGCCGCTTTTTCGAAGGATGGTGTTATATCTGAAACTAGAAATTCATGATCTCTCTCTAAGGCCGTAGATGTCAAGCCCTCCTCTTCCAAATACTTTTCCAAAGCCTTCGCTACAATAACAGAAGAATCTATTACCTCAATCTTATCTCCATAGAATTTATCAATTTCTTGTTTGATGAGTGGATAGTGCGTACAACCTAAAATCAAAGTATCGATATCCTTTAAAATCGGATCGGTGAGGTATTGTTCGATGATGGCTTCGGAGATATTATTTTTATGAAACCCTTCTTCAATCATTGGCACCAGTAAAGGTGTTGCCAAAGCTGAAAACTGAATGGAAGGGTTGCTGACTTTCAACTGATATTCATAGACCCCAGAACCTACGGTTTGCTTAGTACCTATCAATCCAACTCGCTTCCCTGAATATTTTTCAGCTACATATTTCACCACCGGATCGATGACGTTCAATACTTTAGCTTTTGAGCCCACATAAGCCTTGACTAACTCATAGGCTGCTGCAGAGGCAGAGTTACAAGCAATGAGAATGAGTTTACAATTCTTTTGCAGCAGTACATCACAAATCTTAACCGAGTAGGCCTGAATGGTTGCAGCAGACTTATCACCATAGGGTAAGTGAGCCGAGTCACCGAAATAGACCATGCGTTCATTGGGTAAGTGCCTGTAAACCGCGTTCGCCACAGTGAGTCCACCCAAACCACTATCAAAGATTCCTATTGGCTTTTCCATTCTTGCTAAAATCTCTTCTAAAGATCGAAGTAATTGGTTAAAAATTGCAAACGGTAAACCTAAACATAAAATGCTTTCTAAATTCGTAGCAGGGATGACTTATAAAAGCGGGCATATTTTTATGATAAGTCCAAGGTTTAAAAAGGCATAAAAAAACCACCCGACATTCAGGTGGTTTTTATCAAGTGATCTGGCTGGGGCTCGAACCCAGGACCCTCTCCTTAAAAGGGAGATGCTCTACCAGCTGAGCTACCAGATCATCAAGTTTTAATTGGGTAATTAAGTGCGTTTTCCTTAATTGCGAGTGCAAAGGTAAGACCTTAGAAATAAAATGCAAAACAGAGTATTCAAATTTACGATTTTATTATTCTTCATTATCCTCATCCCATCACAACAGTCTGTTGCACAGGGAGTTGCTACTGAATTAAATAAAGCAGATTCCTTGTTCTCAGCGAGAAAATACACTCAATCGCTTCGTATTTACGAGGAAATATATAACCGCACTAGTGAAGCTACTCCAGCCATGCTCCTTAAAATGGCATATAGTAACGAGGCAATGGGTAATTTGGGGAATGCCTTTCTCTATTTACATGATTATTTTAGGCTTACTGGAGATGAAGTCGTCCTTGACAAAATGGATGCTTTGGCCAGTGTGAATGGACTTGAAGGTTACAATCCCTCTGAATTTGAAAAGGCCAAAAAAGTAGTGGATGATTTTAAAGTTCAAATTTTAGGAGTTCTATTCGCTTTGGGCTTACTAATTTTGGGCATGATCTACAGGAAAATCAAAAAGCATGAGGCCAAATCTCCAAGCTTAGCCATCAGTTTGGTGATTGTACTTGCCTTAGTCTTTTACATCGTTAACCTCAACACCAACAAAACGAATGCTCTCATTATGCAAAACAATGCCTACTTAATGAGTGGTCCTTCGGCAGCAGCTGAGTTAATAGAAGTGGTTAATCAGGGGCATAAAGTTGAAATTCTTGGAAAGAAAGACATTTGGTATGAGATCAAATGGCGAGGGCAACGCGCTTATATTCGGGAGAATAATTTAAGGGAGATTCTTTAGCGATCTACCTCTCCTAGCACAATATCAATTGAGCCTATTGCCGCAACTAAATCGGCAATCATTCCTCCTTTGGCCAATTCATTAATGATGGCAAGATTCACAAAGCTGGCGCCTCTGGCTTTACATCGGAAAGGAATATCTGAACGTCCATCTGCTCTGAAATAAAAGCCCGTTTCTCCTTTTGGGTTTTCTGCTCGTACGTATAAGTCTTGAGCCTTCGGTCTAATCTTTTTCGGAACCATCGCTCTAGGATCGAAGTCTCTGTCTCTCTTGTGTTCTTTGGTAAGCTTCTCTAGCGATTGCTCGATGATTCTGATGGACTCATAGCACTCTTGGACTCTCACCCATGTCCTATCCCAGCAATCGCCCAATTGCCCCATTTCTCCTTTGCCCACTGGAACATTGAAATCAACCTCAGGATAGACTGAATAGGCGTCTACTTTCCTTAAATCAAACTTTAAGCCTGAGCCTCTAAGCATCGGACCTGTAATTCCATAATTGATGGCTAAATCCAATGGCAGCACTCCTACATTAGCCGTTCTATTCACGAAAATAGCATTGTCAATAACTACATTCTCTAATTCTCTAAGCTTAGGTTTTAGGTATTGAACAAACTCCAAGCAGCGCTCCTCAAAGCCTACAGGAAGGTCATAAAAGAGACCTCCTACCCAAATGTAGTTGTAGAGCATCCTTGCCCCAGACACCCATTCTAATAACCTAAGGATATGCTCTCGGTCGCGCATCATCCAGAAGAATGCTGTTACAGCGCCAAGGTCCATTCCATAGCTACCTAAAGCAAGGAAGTGAGAAGCCAGCCTATTGAGTTCAGCAACAACCACCCTGATGTATTCTACTCGCTTAGGAATTTCTTTATCGATGCCAAGCATCCGCTCAACTCCCATGGCAAACGCATGCTCAGTGTTCATTGCTGCCAGATAATCCATTCTATCTGTGAAAGGAATGGTTTGGTTGTAAGGCAAGTTTTCAGCATGCTTTTCGAAACAGCGATGTAAATAGCCAATATGAGGAACGACCTCCACAATCTCTTCTCCAGAGGAGATTACCTCTAACCGAAGTACCCCGTGTGTAGAAGGATGTTGTGGTCCAATGTTCACAATCATCTCATCCTTCTTCAAGTCTTCTTGCTTGAATTTCTGAGGTTCTGATTGCTTCAGGTTCTCATTATCGAATATGTATTGAACTTGATTGGCCACTAATATTTTACTTTCATTCCACGGTAATAGGCTTGCTCTTGGTAATCTTTCCTTAAAGGAAAGCCATCCCAATCTGCTGGCATTAGGATCCTTCTTAAGTCGGGATGATTGTTGAAAATAATGCCATACATATCATAAACCTCTCTTTCCTGCCAATCAGCTGACTTCCATATTTCCACAAGAGAATCAACTTTAGGAGCATCTCTCTCAAGCACTACCTTAATCATTAAATGAAGGTCGAAAGGAATGGAATAGAGATTATAAATAACTTCCATACTACTGGACTCTGGCCCGTTATCCAAGCCTGTGACGCATGAAAGTGTATCAAAGTAAAGTTCTTCATGGGCATGAAGAAAACTCATTACCTCTACCAAAAGCAGGTGCGAAACTTGTACTCCTTGAGGAGTAGCATTTTCAATAAGTTCAAATGACCCTTTAGGGAATTTCTCTTCCAGCAATATTTTGATTTCCTCAGCTTTCATCTTGCGCTAGTAACATTTCAACAGCTTTTGGAGCCACTATAGATTCACTTCTAATTTTATCCTGAAGCTTAATTAAGCCACCAATTAAGGCTTCGGGTCTTGGCGGGCAACCAGGCACATAAACATCTACAGGAATAATTCTATCTACTCCTTTCACTACATGATAACCATGCTCCCAATAAGGCCCTCCACAGTTAGAACATGACCCCATGGAGATCACATACCTCGGCTCAGCCATTTGCTCATATAATCTGCGTACACGGTCGGCCATTTTGAAAGTTACCGTTCCCGCTACAATCATCACATCAGATTGCCTAGGGCTAGCGCGAGGAATAATACCGAAGCGGTCTAAGTCGTAAGGTGTCGACTGGGCACTCATAAATTCGATAGCACAGCAGGCAGTGCCAAAGCCCATGGGCCACATTGAAGAAAGTCTGGCCCAGTTGATAAGATCTTCCAACTTAGAAATTATAATCCCTCCTTTATCGAGTTGTTGATCTAGTAGCCCCATTAGTCTTGATACTTTTTGTAAGCCTGAGCTGGAATTTTGGAAACGAATTCAGATGGCTTATGCTGTGGTTTTACCCAATCTAAATAACCCTTTCTCCAGGCATAAGCCAGCCCTAAAGCTAGAATAAAAATGAAGATGAACATTTCAGTAATCGCAAACCAAGCCCATTGCCAATTTGTGCCTTTTATCAACTCTTCGTCTCCGAAAATAATGGCCCAAGGAAATAAATAGATGATTTCAACTTCGAACAATATAAAAATAAGGGCAACGATGTAGAATCTGAGATTGAACTGCCCCCAAGCGGATCCCACCGTATCTTCTCCAGATTCGTAAGTGGTGAGTTTTTCGAAATTAGGTCGATTGGGCCTTATTAACTTCGAAGCATAAAGGCCTATGATGGCAAAAGCCAATCCCCCAATAATGAAAATTAGTATGGTTCCGAACTCGGAGAGGTTACTCTCAATCATTTTTAAAAATTCAGCGGATCGTGATGCTGAAAATGGCCGTTCATTTTGATGCGCTCTTTTGCATTTTCCATCTCCTTAACCAAAGGCAATGCCCTTTTGAGGTGATTGATCATGTAAGCCTGCCTCTGCGATTCGCGGACCATTTGAAGCATATCGTACTCCTGTTCCAAAGATAAACCTAATTTGTGTGCTAATTCAAACGAATTTGTAACGAGATCAACATCAAGTTTATCATCCATTTTTAAGATATCGACCAGTTGCTTGGCCAGTGTTTTCAATTCATACCATTGAGCAGGCTCTTGATCACGAATATTCTCAATAGTTTCAACTTCACCTCCAGCATATAGTTTGGGGGATAGCTTGTCTTTAAAAGAAAAAACTTGAACCGCATTCAGGCAAATGGTAATAACATCCATTTCACCAGTTTCATATTCTTTCACCAATTCCAACACTTTCATTTCGCTTCCAAACTCAAGCAAATGATCATTATAAACTGGAATTACAAAAGTGCTGTCATCAGCAATACATTCACTGATGAGCTGTTTATAGCGAGGCTCAAAAATATGGAGATTCAAATGCTCACCCGGAAAGGCTACCAGCTTTAAAGGAAAAAACGGAACTACTCTTTTAGCCATTTCAGGAATACTTTTAACGATATAGACTGCAAGAACAGCCTGCTTATGAAAAAAGCCCCATGGTGGGGCTTTTGTTTACATATTTTTCACAATTTCTTGACCAAACTCAGAGCACTTGAGCAAAGTTGCTCCCTCCATGAGTCTTTCAAAGTCATATGTAACTCTTTTAGTGGCGATAGCTTTTTCTAATCCACCATAAATTAAATCTGCTGCCTCTTGCCATCCGAAGTACTCAAGCATCATAGCTCCTGAAAGAATAACTGAACCTGGATTTACTTTATCCTGACCAGCGTATTTAGGCGCTGTACCATGAGTCGCTTCGAAAATTGCATTACCAGTGATATAGTTGATATTCGCTCCAGGAGCAATACCAATTCCACCTACCATTGCGGCTAATGCATCAGAGACATAATCACCATTCAAATTCAATGTAGCGATTACAGAATACTCTGCTGGTCTCAATAAAATTTGCTGAAGGAAAGCATCGGCAATAACATCTTTAATGATCACTTGATGACCATCCTTCTCAATCACTTGCCATGGGCCACCTTGATAATCAGTTGCTCCATAAGCGTTTTTGGCTAATTCATATCCCCAGGTTTTGAAAGCTCCTTCGGTAAACTTCATAATGTTACCTTTATGCACCAATGTCACAGAATCTTTTTTCTGAGTAAAAGCAAAGTCGATGGCTGCTTTCACTAACCTGTGGGTTCCTTCCTCAGAAACTGGCTTAATACCGTAACCCGCAGAATCAGGGAATCTTACTTTCTTGAATCTTGCAGGGAAGTTCTCTTTCAACAGAGCTGCAAATTTATTAGCGTCCTCAGTACCTTGTTCGAATTCTATTCCCGCATAAATATCTTCAGTGTTCTCTCGAAAAATCACCATGTCGCACTGACCTGGTTCTTTTACTGGAGATGGAGTTCCTTCGAACCATCTTACTGGACGAACACATGCATATAAATCTAATTCTTGACGAAGCGCCACGTTGAGTGAACGAATACCACCTCCAACAGGAGTTGTCAATGGACCTTTGATTCCTACCAAGTATTCTCTAAAAGCATCCAAAGTGGCAGCTGGCATCCATTCGCCAGTTGCATTGAAGGCTTTTTCACCCGCCAAAACTTCTTTCCATTGAATAGACTTAGCATCGCCATAAGCTTTTGATACTGCGTTGTCTAAAACATACTTTGCAGCAGGCCAAATATCAACACCAATACCATCTCCTTCAATAAAGGGAACAGTTGGGTGATCAGGTATATTCAGCACGCCATTATTGATAGTTATTTTTTGTTCACTCATAATCAAGCTATTTGAATTGTAACTCTAAAATTGGATGCGCAATGTAATAAAATATGACTTTTCGAGCAGTCTAATAGCTTTCCTTTTCATTAGGAAAATCACCAGACTTTACATCCTTGATGTAATTACCAACAGCATCGGTTATTACGTTGCCTAAATCGGCATACTGTCTTAAAAATCGAGGTTTGAACTCGGCAGTAATCCCTAGCATGTCATGCATTACCAATACCTGACCATCTGTGTGAGGCCCCGCTCCTATGCCAATAGTGGGAATGCTTATTTCTTCAGATACTCTTTTGGCTAAGTCTGCAGGAATCTTCTCCAAAACAATGGCAAAGCAACCACACTCTTCTAAGAGTTTAGCATCGGAAATTAACTTTTCAGCCTCCTCATTTTCTTTAGCGCGCACCGCATAGGTTCCGAATTTATAGATGGATTGAGGTGTTAGGCCTAAATGCCCCATCACTGGCACGCCCGCGCTGAGTACACGTGATACAGACTCCTTTATTTCGGCTCCTCCTTCCATTTTCACAGAGTGAGCACCAGATTCTTTCATAATTCTGATAGTAGACCTTAGGGCTTCAGAAGAATTTCCTTGATAAGCCCCAAAAGGGATATCTACCACCACAAATGCTCTATTGACAGCTCGAATTACCGAACTGGCATGATAGATCATTTGATCTAGTGTAATGGGCAAAGTAGTTTGATGGCCCGCCATTACATTAGAGGCAGAATCACCCACCAAAATAATATCTACTCCAGCTTCATCTATTAGCTTCGCCATGGAATAGTCATATGCCGTAAGCATGGAGATCTTCTCTCCTCGCTCTTTCATGGTTAGCAGCTGATGAGTAGTAATTCTCTTAATATTGGATTGGTGTATGGACATGCCTATCAAATTAAAGGGGTAAATATAACTATTTACCCCTTTGGCTTATAAATCGTTAAATTTTCTACTTCTCGTTGTAGATATGAACATCTCTTTGAGGAAAAGGAATAGAAATATCTTGTTTGTCGAATTCCTTCTTCACTTTCTCTATCATATCGAAATTGACATTCCAGTACTCTGCCGTATCTACCCAAGCACGCACAGTGATGTCTACGCTACTATCTCCCAAGTTTCCTACTCTCACAAATGGAGCGGGTTCTTTGTGCACTCTTTCATCGGCTTCAAGAAAGTCTAAGATAATTTTCTTGGCTTTGTCGAAATCATCACCGTATCCAATGCCGAACACCTTATCCCACCTTCTTTTTTCTTCTTCAGTGAAATTGGTAATGTTAGCACCAGCTACAGCACCATTTGGCAAATAAATAGTTTTGTTATCCGGTGTCTTGAGTACTGTATTGATCATACTCACCCCATAAACAGTACCGGACTGGCCATTCACTTCTACAAAATCTCCTGCTTTAAAAGGCTTCAATGTGAGAATAAGTATACCACCAGCAAAATTGGAAAGAGAGCCTTGGAGAGCTAAACCTACTGCCAAACCAGCAGCACCAAAAACCGCAATGAAACCAGAGGTATTAATACCCACTTGATTAACTATTGCCAGTATTAATGCAGCATAAAGGGCAATTTTCACAACCCCTTTCAATGTGGGGATAATAGTTGGATCAACATCCCTCTTTGTTAAAGCCTTCTCTGCAACTTTGACAACTTTTTTAATTACCCATACTCCGATAATCAGAGTTACTAAAGCACCCAAAAGATCTAGTCCATAGCCTAAAATATAGCCCTGAAGCATCTCCCAAAGTTCTTCTAATCGTTCTGTACTCATATTTTGATTTTAATAATTATGATTGATTTAATATAGATAAGCTGAATATTCATCATTATCCAACTTAACATGAATATGCTCTTCGATGGTGGTTCCTAGTTCAAATCCTTTAAAATCTACAGCAATTGGAAACCGTTTGTGGGTTCTGTTCACCAAAACAGCTGTCTGAATTTTCCTTACTTGCATCTTTAGGAAAGGATCCATCACATACATCATGGTTCTGCCCGAATTGAGTACATCGTCCACAATAATTAAAGTAAAGTTGGGGAGATCTGGTTCTTTAGAGTAACTCACCACTGGCTGGCTCTGAGCATTTTTATCAATATCAATTTTGATAAGCTCGACAGGTATTTCAGAAATCGCCTTCATTTCTGCAGCAATCATCTCAGAAATCTTGACACCATTCACATCAATTCCGGCCATGAAAATTTTCTGAGCGTCAAAATTCTGCTCATAAATCTCATAAGCCATTCTTCGAATGATTTGCTCAATCTGAGCCTTTTCTAGAATGCGTTTTTCGATTGTTTGCATAGGTTCTATTCAGGGATTGGCATCACCTTGCTATCCTTAAAGGTAGAGAGGATCACCATCGACTGCAAATTGTCGACAACTGAAATATCACTAACCTTCTCCAACATCAGCTGCTGGTAGGACGAAATATCCTTAGCTATAATTTTCAAAACAAAGTCGCCAGAACCTGTAACGTGATGACATTCAATCACTTCATCTATTTTATTGATGGACTCCAAAAAGATTTCAATATTTTGTTTGTTGTGGCCTTTTAAGGTAGCGTACACAAAAGTGCTAACACCCATGCCTATCTTATCAGTATCTAGTTTGGCATGATAACTTTTTATGATTCCAGAGTTTTCGAGCTTTTTTACGCGCTCCAAAGTGGGAGCAGGGGAGAGACCAATTTCCTTAGAGAGTTGTGCGTTAGTTATTTTCGCATTCGACTGAAGGATATCAAGTATCTTTCTGTCTATTTTATCTAGTTTGAGATTCACTATGTATATGATTAACTACAAAATATAATTCGGTACAAAGATATAAATATCGAAGAAAATTTTATCAAACAAAACAAATTATGAGGGGACAGAATTATGTCCGTTTTCGGATTTCTTTTTTGAGATCTCTGGCTTTTTCATTGAGGCTCTCTTTGCGCTTAGTATTATCACGAATAATGTCTATCCGATTTAAAGCACTTTCGAAGTTTTCATCTTTAATTTCGTACTCTGCCAAATAGTATTGAGCGTAGAGGTAATATCCGGAGTCTTCTTCATCAACGAGTTGCTCAGTAAAACCAATTACTTTTTTAAAATACATCTCAGCTTCCTCATCCTTACCTCCTGTTTTGCTCATATGACCAAGATAAAAACTGGCATACCTACCACTAATCTCTTCATAGCCCGTTTGTCCTTTTTCGATTCTCTCCAGAATTTCTAGCGATTCTTTTCCAGCTGCTTCATACTGACCAACTGTGTAAAGCATACGGGCATAGAACCTATGAAAGAAGGCATTGTCTGGATACCTTGAATATACCATTTCAGCCAAACGGAGTGCATCATAAGTTTGCTTTGTTTCGTAGGCTTTAATCCTCATTAGGAAGTAAATAGCCTCTATTCTAGTATAGAAAGCATTTCTGGAAACTTCATCCAGCTGCTTCAACCCTAAATCTTTGTCTCCTTTGGGAAAGAAGAAAAGTACTGGCCTTAACATAGGGTATGTTTCGCGAATCCAAATTGAATAGTAATTGAACAAGGCATCGCCAAACAGTATCTCTGGGCTGAAACTTTCATTGCCTTGAGTAATCTCCAAGTATTTAAGAGCTTGTTTACCAGCACTTGCCGCCTTCATCCAACTTTTTCTCTCCGAATGATATCTACCAATAAAGCCATGTGCACCCGCAAGAAAGAATGCTGCCTCCATGTTAGTTTCATCAGCATCGTAAAGTGCCTCCGCCTTTGTAACGGTTGAATCCATATAGGCTAAAAATTCTTCTCCAAGCGGACTTTCTTTCTCAAGATTGGGCATCATTTGCCACCAAGTACTTATTCCGAAAAGAAAATATGGCAGTGGGTGTTCTGGGTAATTGTATTTGAGCCAATTAAATTCAACCTCAGCTTTTCTAAATTCAAAATTGTACATATCGTCTACAGCATCGGTAATCTGTAGTTGAAGCCCAATATTAAGCAATAGGTATTGAGTTGAATCGGCTGGTACTTGCATAGTATCTGCATGAGCCCATCTGCCTCCCATGAGACTCATCACCAAAATCAACTTTATCGTTAAACTCTTCATTCTCAATCCTTGTGCAAAATTACTGCCGCTTAAGTCAATAGCCATGCATTGACACATTTTTATTATTGACCTCACCCATAAATCGTACTTTTACAGCAAATAGTTTCCAATGCCAAGAGAATTCTCGAATCTAGAACTTCAAGTAAGGGGCTGGGTAAGTTTTAACAAAGCCTTATTCTTCTTTGCTGTTTGTCTTATATACTTCCTATTAGTGTACGTTCAACAAACACTAATAATTGATGAAATTGCCGCATTTAAATTCTTAGAAGGCCCGCAGGCGCTGATTTTCAAGATTATTGCTGGATTCAAAATGCTATCCATTCCTTTAGTGTATGGCATAAAATTTACAATCGTTGGATTTATTCTCTGGGTTGGCTGCTTCATGTGGGGCTATAATGTTAGCTATTACAAATGCTGGAGCATTGCCATGATTGCTGAAGTGGTATTCTTTGTTCCGACTTTAATAAAAATATTTTGGTTCTTAATTGTTGATACCGACCCCTCTTATTGGGATTATACTGCTTTCTTCCCCTTGTCTTACATGAATTTTTTCGATTATAAAGAGGTCGCTGAAAAGTACTGGTATGTCAATCAGCAGCTCAATGTATTCGAAATTGTTTACTGGGTAGTGTTAAGCTATGGAGTTGATTTTGCTGCGCGAAAGAAAAAATCTGTAGCCAATGCTATTGTGGCTACCTCGTATATTCCTCTTTTCTTACTTTGGCTTTGGTTTTACATTGGCGTTTATGAATAACCGTTCCAATTGGGCAGTAAGCTGGTGATTAATAAAATTTAACCGTTGGCCTACTATATTTTTACTATTTTCACGCCTCAAATGAGTGCTAAATGACAGATTTTAAGAAGATAAACAACCTGACAGGGTGGGCAGTTTTTGTGATTTCCTTAATTGTATACATTCTGACTGTTGAAAGAACAGCGAGTTTTTGGGATTGCGGAGAGTTTATAGCTATTGCATATAAATTAGAGGTATCTCACCCTCCTGGCGCTCCACTGTTCATGCTCATTGGTAGGCTTTTCTCCTTTCTGTCATTCGGAGACGTAACCCAAGTAGCCTATTGGGTAAATATGGCCAGTGTAATGGCTTCTGCATTCACTATTCTCTTCCTTTATTGGACGATTGTAATGTTGGGTAGAAAGCTCTTAAGCGCAAAGATTGGTGAGGAAACGGATCTTCAAAAAATTCTTTTGTCTGGTGCTGGCGCCATTGGTGCCTTGGCCTTTGCATTTACAGATTCATTCTGGTTCTCAGCGGTTGAAGGTGAAGTATATGCCATGTCTTCCTTCTTCACAGCAGTAGTATTTTGGGCCATTCTTAAATGGGAATTGGTTGATGATGAAAGCCGCGCAAACAAGTGGCTGCTATTCATCGCTTATATGATTGGCCTTTCTACAGGCGTTCACCTACAAGTATTAGTTACTTTACCAGCGCTGGCGCTAATTTATTACTTCAAGAAATTCAAAGAACCAACATGGGTTGGAGGGGCTCTAGCATTAGGCTTCAGCCTTTTTCTTGTGTTGTTCATCAACTCATTTATTATTCCAGGACTGCCTTCTTTGGCAGGAATTTTCGAACTCACTTTCGTAAATACTTTCGGTTTACCATTTGGTTCTGGCGCCTTATTCCTTACTATTTTGGTAATAGCGGCCATAGTATTTGGACTTAAATACACAGCCAAAAAGGAAATGGTCAATCTGAATACATTGATCCTCTCTATGGCCTTTGTATTAATTGGCTACACTTGTTACGCGGTCATTTTAATCCGTTCAAGAGCCGATCCGCCAATTGATCAAAACAACCCTGAAGATGTAATGACATTCGTGTCTTACCTCAAACGTGAACAATATGGTAGCCGACCGCTAGTTTTTGGTCAGTATTATAATGCAGAAATCATCGACTATGTAGAAGGGGATCCTGTTTACTATAAAGCTGATGACGAGTACCGTGTGTCTGACTACAAATTGGACTATGAGTATGACCCTAGTGCGACCACCATACTACCTAGGATGTGGAGTTCATCCCCAGGGCACCCAAATAAATACATGGAGGTGACCGGGGTTAGACCTGGAGAAACACCATCCTTTGGTGACAACTTGAGGTTCATGTTCCAACACCAGATTGGACATATGTATCTGCGCTATTTCATGTTCAACTTTGCAGGTAGAGAAAGTGATATTCAGGATGCTGACTGGCTGACACCTTTAGCAACAAACGATAATGTTCCTGAAACCATTATCAATAATAAAGGAAGAAATCAGTACTTTATGATACCACTAATCTTTGGGATCATCGGTTTCTTCTTCCAGTTCAACAGAGACCCGAAAGGTTTCTCAGCGACTTTAATGCTCTTTATCCTTACTGGTGTTGCGCTTGTTGTTTACCTGAATTCCCCTCCGGTTGAGCCGCGAGAAAGAGATTACATTTATGCAGGGTCATACTACGCTTTTGCCATTTGGATTGGGCTTTCTATTCTAGCCATTGGAGGAGCTTTGGCCAAACGAGGAAAGTCCCTCGCCTATGGTGCCATTGCTCTGGGTATGATTGCACCGATACTGTTGGCAACTGAAAACTGGGACGATCATAACAGATCTGACAGATACTTCTCAGTAGACTCTGCCAGAAACTTCCTTGCCTCTTGTGCGCCTAACGCCATTCTGTTCACAGGTGGTGATAATGACACTTTCCCACTTTGGTATCTTCAAGAGGTTGAAGGATTTAGAACGGATGTTAGGGTGGTTGTGCTGAGTTATTATGCCACCGACTGGTACATTAACCAGACAGCGACTAAAATGAACGATTCTGAACCTTTCCCATACTCATTAACCATTGACAATTATCGTCAGGGAACTAACGATGTGCTTTTCGTTAATGAGCTTCCTCAGTTTGCTGGTCAGGCCATTGACCTGAAGGAGTATATGGATGTGGTTAAAAGGGATGTTCCTCAATTCAAAAGAACATTTGCATCTGGCTCTGAAGTAATGCTGATACCTGCTGAAACACTGACGATGGAAGTTGACACAGCGGCTATTTTAGAGAAAGGATTAGTGCCTGAAAGCATGAAGCCATATTTAGTAGATAGAATGTTCTTCGACTTTAAGAGAAATCAGCAAGGAGAAGTTAGATCTAGAACAGTGGATAAAGGACAAATGATGCTCTTTGACCTTATTGCTCAGAACAACTGGGAAAGACCTATTTACTTCAACTATACTTCCGTAAGTGCCTTAACTTGGGATGCTGACCCTTACTTAGTGCAAGAAGGAATGGCTTATCGCTTGTTACCTGTTCGTAAACCAGAGGGTATGCGTGAATTGGTTAACACCGAGCTCATGTATGACAATGTAATGAACAAGATGCAGTTCAGAGGCTTAGACAATCCAAAAGCAAACCTGAATGAAGATTATAGGGGCTTTGTTCAGAATCACAGATCAATGATTACTAGTTTGGCAGATGCCCTAGCTACTGAAGGAGATACTGCAAGAGCTAAAGAAGTCTTAGACTTTGGTATGGCAAGAATGCCAGTGGAGGCCGTTCCTTTTGATGTATCTTCAGTAGGGTTTGTTGAAGGCTATTTTAACGTTGGAGAAACTGAAAAAGCTACTCAATTGGCCATGGATATGGCGGAGCAATTCAACTCGGAACTCAGTTATTTGCAAAACAAAATGCGCTACAATTATGAGTTTCAGAACAAACTTAGAGGCCTGAGATTCTTACAATTAGTCTTGAATGAAAAAGGAAAAACTGAAGAGGGAAAAAGAGTTGAAGATATGTTGAACGAACAGAATATTCGACTCAACATTGATAGAAACAATTTCTAACAAAAAATCAGAACAGAAGAGAAAGGCTTTCAGAAATGAAGGCCTTTTTTATTTTTCAAGCACCAAAAATAAATCTAAGGCCTTATCTCCATCATCAACCATTAGGTAGTCGTCATGTACTATCTCTGCTACTAGACCAGTATTGGCCGTATTTAGTTTGTTACGGTTCATTCGGTTTAGAATATCGTAAGGTATTCGAAGGATTGGTGCTGGCAAACGATACTGCAAATTGAAGATGTCGAAGCGGGTTATTTTTTCCACTGATCGCTTATTCTCTTCGTAATAGGCCATTACTTTTTCATTCCCTCCAACCCCTTTCATCGTTACTTTATCGAAGTATTTAGAGGCAATGTCTGTCAACTGCTGAGCTGTATATTCTCGCTCATGCCATGGATTTCTGGTTAGCGTTTTTTTAATATTTGGTGTGGTAAGCACTGCAATACCACCTGGTCTGAGCACCCTATGTATTTCTTTCAAGAAACCGTGATCATTCTTTACATGCTCAATTACTTGAAAGCTGACTATCGAATCGAAAGAATTATCATCCAGCTTATCGAAAGGTGGAAATACGGCCTGCTCAAAATTAACATTCGGATATTTCTGCTTTAAACTATCTATTACCTCCTGAATTTTATCGAGCGCCAAATAGCTATCAGCTAGTGGACTTAGAAGCTCTACTCCTCTTCCTTCTCCACAACCTAACTCTAAAAGGTCTCCTTTTACATAAGGCTTAGCTAAATAATAGGCCTGCAACAAACGTTGATGGATTGGGTTATCGGATGGAATCTTATCAGATGCTATTTCGGTAGTGTACGTAGCCATGTTTAAAATTTGGCCAAAATTAGGGGATTATCCTGAATTCGCTCAAATTTGTTACACCGAAGCGCATTTCTATTATTTTTGAATGATTCGCAGCAGTATGAAACATATTCTATTAGCAATCTTTATTCTATTCACATCTGTCTGTTTTGGTCAGAGCAGAATGAGTTCTGCTGAAATAGGTTTTATTTACGACCAAGAACACGAGTTTTTAGTTCGCCACAAAATAGCGGCAAAAGACAACCAGTATAAGGTGTATTTCAACTTTATGCTGAATAATGGCAACGTCAAAATTTCAGATTATCAACTCACATACGACATTCGAAACAGCTACATAGATGAGAAGTCTGTAAACTCTGAGACTGAAATAGACTCAGCTCATGTGATTGATGTTGGGTTCAGGCAATACACTTATTTGTTAGAGTTTGAGAAGGAATCTAATGATCAGTTACTTGTTATCGATGTATATAATATTGTAAAAGACACCCATTTTTTCATAGACATCCCATTGGTTAAAGGAGATGTTGAACCAACACCTTTTTTAATTTTCGAGAAGGATAAAGACATACCCTTCTTTTCTAAATATCTTAACAGAAACTACCCAATAAGGTTAGTGAACCCTTTTGGCGAAGATTTGAACTATGAGATTTCAGGAATTGAAAACAATAGAGGCATAGCACTTCCGCCATTTGACGATACCGAGCGTGCGGACCCAAGTATGGTACTTTTAGATACCCTCTATGGAACCAATGAGAATGAGGAGTTTGAGTTTTACAATGAGGGCTTTTACACCATAAAGGCTTCAAAGTATCCAGGATCACTTAAACTACTTGTAGCCGATGAGTTCTTTCCATATTTCGGAGATTATTCAGAACTCATTCAGCCACTCATCTATTTGAGCACTAATAATGAATATAAAGAGCTCCGAGGGCCAGAGGAAACTCGTTCAAAATTTGAAGAGTTCATCAATTCTTCCATTTCAGCCAATGAACGGGTAGCTAAAGATTTCATTAAGTACTACTACAGGCGTGTACGAAAATCTGCTCGCCTATTCACTGAAGACAAAGCAGGCTGGAAGACTGACCGAGGAATGGTATTTTTAGTTTTTGGAGATCCTATTCAGGTGTTCCGAAATGAAAAAACAGAACTGTGGGTATACCCTTCAAACGAGGGTGGAAGAATAAGATTTATCTTTGATATCATTCAAGAGGATGGTATCACAAAACATAAACTCATTAGAGGTCAACGATATAGAGAAGGCTGGATGCAAGCTGTAACGCAGTGGCGCAACGGAAGGATTATTGAATGAACGAAAAAAGTCAAACTGATTTCATCTACGGCACAAGAGCTGCCATTGAATCGATAGAAGCAGGTAAGGAAATAGATAAACTATTGGTCCAAAAGGACCTTAGAAATGATTTGATTCAAGAATTGCTAGTGTTGGCGAAGAATCACTCCATTCCCTTACAAAAGGTTCCCTTGGAAAAGTTGCAACGCATTACCAAAAAGAATCATCAAGGTGTAATCGCTTATATCTCCTCAGTGGTATATGCTTCATTAGATAATGTGATTTCTGAAGCCTACGCACATGCAGAAACCCCTTTACTAATTATTCTTGACCGCATAACTGATGTTAGAAATATCGGTGCTATTGCTAGAACTGCCGAATGTGCAGGTGCTCATGCAATAGTAGTACCTAGCCGTGGTACGGCACAACTTGGTGCCGATGCTATGAAAACCTCTGCTGGTGCTTTGAATCATATTCCAGTATGTAGGGTAGAAAACCTTAAAACTACAATTCGGGAAATTCAGGCCAATGGAATTCAAGTGATTGCTTGCTCCGAGAAGGCCAGCGATATGGTATATCAAGTAGATCTTACTCCTCCATTAGCCATTATGATGGGCTCTGAAGAAGATGGTATTTCACCAGAATACCTGAAGTTATCAGACGCTCATGTGAAACTACCTATCAATGGAAATATTGAATCCCTAAATGTTTCAGTAGCCACAGGAGTAATTATTTATGAAGTAGTAAGACAAAGGTCTATTTAAGCTTAGGCGAATTCTGAACCTTTATCTTTAGCATCGTTTAGAAACTCTCTAAACTTCTTTTCAGCGTCTTTTTTGCAAATAAGTACCACATTATCAGACTGCGTAATAAGGTATCCGTCAAGGTCCTGAGCTACGATCAAAGTTTCTTTGGGACCTTTCACATAGCAGTTCGATGAATCGTAAAGTAAGGCATTGCCATCTATTACGTTGCCGTTTTTATCTTTCTCTTTTATCTCGTGCAAAGACTCCCAACTTCCGAGATCTGACCAGTCGAAGTTCCCCTTTACCATGTAGACATCTTCTGCTTTTTCCATGATTCCATAATCAATGGAAACACTTTTACACTGTGTATAAGCTTTGTCTATAAAGCTCTGCTCTTCGGTCGTATAATACTTGTTGGCACCCTCTTCGAAAATTACGGCCATATCTTCCAAGTACTTATAAAAAGCATTTGTAATACTCTTTATTGACCAAATAAACATACCAGCATTCCATACAAAATCGCCACTATCAATAAATTTTTGGGCCAATTCCAGCTCTGGTTTTTCGGTAAATGTCTTCACCTTCTTCACCTTTTTAAGAGGGCTAGAATGGTATTGAATATAGCCATAGCCCGTTTCTGGTCTACTAGGTACAATTCCAAGCGTAATGAGCTTCTCCGAACCTTTGGCGGCTTTAATAGCAGTGCCTAAGTTTTGTTCAAATACCTTTTCTTTGAAAATAATATGATCCGATGGGGCCACAATCATTACTCCATCTGGATCTCTTTGTTTGATCTTAAATGCCGGATAAGCCACCGCAGCAGCTGTATTTCTGCCGATCGGTTCTAGTAAAATTTGATCATCGCTAAGTTCTGGAAGTTGCTCCTTCACCAAATCGTAATATCTTTTGTTGGTTATCACATAGACATTAGAACTCGGACAAATATTTAGAAAGCGGTCATAAGTCATTTGAATCAACGACCTACCGGTACCTAATACATCTAAAAACTGCTTAGGTTTATCTGCGCGGCTATAAGGCCAAAACCTACTACCGATTCCGCCTGCCATTATTACTACATAATTCTGTGCCATTTTATACTATTCCTTCATTGAGAAGATCGCTGATATGCAGAAAACCAACTACTTTCTTTTGTTGGTCAACTACAATTAATTGGGTGATATCGAATTCTCGTATCACATTAAGTGCCCTAACGGCATACTCACCTTTATTAATAGTCTTTGGATTACTGGTCATTACCTCTCCCATAGTGAGGGTAGAAAAATCATCGTGCTTTTCCAGCATTCTTCGAAGGTCACCATCTGTAAAAATACCAACCAACTCATTTTGGGCATTCACAACTGCTGCTGCCCCCAAACGCTTCTTTGAAATTACTAAAATACTGGCTTTTACCAAGTCTGTTTCCTTAACTATCGGAAGTTCATTCTTAGGGTAAAGATCGTCTACCTTTAAGTAGAGTTGTTTTCCCAAAGCACCTCCTGGATGATATTTAGCAAAATCATCTGAGCTAAATCCCCTCGCCCAAAGCAAGCTAACGGCAAGCGCATCTCCCATGGCCATATGTACTGTTGTACTTGTTGTTGGAGCCAGATTATTAGGGTCTGCCTCCTTATCTACAATTGCTCGAAGTATAAAATCAGCATGCTTAATCAGGTAGCAATCTTCATTGCTCACCATACCAATTATTTTTGCCCCTGTTCTTTTGAGTAGTGGTAACAAAACCTTGATCTCTTCAGTATTTCCGCTCTTCGAAATACACATCACCATGTCATCGTCTCGAATCATTCCGATGTCTCCATGAATGGCATCAGCGGCATGCATAAACATTGATGGGGTTCCGGTAGAGTTGAGGGTAGCTACAATTTTGTTCGCGATGATGGCACTTTTCCCTACTCCAGTAACAACTAGTCTACCTTTCATCAATAAAATTTCCTGAACAACTTGTTCAAATTCATTGTCTATGTAGTCTATAACCTTGTTTATGGCCTCGGCCTCTTCGCGAAGCGTTTCTTTGGCAATAGTTTGAATATTTTTACCTAAATTCAATGTAATCGCGGGTTATTTTTGTTGAACAAATATAAGTAATGGTCTCATTCCAAATCGGTTTAGCCAGATTAATATGGTAAGTGTTGAAGATTTAAGATCTAAGTTGAAGGAAGTTTTCGGCTATGATCAATTTAGAGGGAATCAGGAAAAAATTATCCTGAACATATTAAACAGAAAAAATACTTTTGTCATTATGCCTACGGGTGCTGGCAAATCAATGTGCTATCAAATGCCAGCCATTGTTCAAGAAGGCACTGCCATAGTCATCTCTCCTTTAATCGCCCTGATGAAAAATCAGGTTGATCAAATGAATGCGGTAGGTATAAAAGCAAGATTTCTCAACTCTACACTTTCGAAATCGGAGATTAATAAAATTAAAAAAGCCACTTTGGCAGGGGAACTAAAACTACTCTACATAGCCCCAGAGTCTTTGACTAAAGAGGAAAACGTAGAATTTCTACTTAAGGCCGATATCTCTTTTGCAGCCATAGATGAAGCACACTGTATCTCAGAATGGGGACATGATTTCAGACCGGAATACAGAAGAATAAAATCCATTATCGATCAACTCGGAAACATCCCAATAATCGCATTAACAGCTACAGCCACACCAAAGGTGCAGCTAGATATTCAGCGCAACCTTCAAATGGAAGAAGCTGACTTGTTTAAGTCTTCTTTCAACCGAGACAACCTTTATTATGAAGTTCGCCCAAAAAAGGGCATCAAAAAACAACTCATCAAATTCATTCGTGAGAACCAAGGTAAATCTGGTATCATCTACTGTCTCAGTCGTAAGAAAGTAGAAGAGATCGCATCATTCCTTCAAGTGAATGGTTTCAAAGCAGCACCTTATCACGCTGGTTTCGAACCTGCAATAAGAATGAAAAACCAAGATGACTTCCTAAATGAAGAAGTAGACGTCATTGTAGCTACAATTGCCTTTGGAATGGGCATCGATAAGCCTGATGTTCGATTTGTTATTCACTATGATGTACCTAAATCACTTGAAGGTTATTATCAAGAAACTGGCAGGTCAGGTAGAGATGGCTTGGAAGGGCAATGCATTATGTTCTACAGCTACAGTGACATTCTGAAGCTGGAGAAATTCAACAAAGATAAACCTGTAACTGAAAAAGAAAACGCCAAGGTGCTTTTAGACGAGATGTCTTCTTATGCTGAATCTGCTGTTTGTAGAAGAAAACAGCTGCTTCACTATTTCGGTGAAGAATATGACGACACCGCTTGTAAGGAAACTGGTATGTGTGATAACTGCAGATATGAGAGAGAAAAATATGATGGTCAGGAATATGCTAAAATAGCCGTTGAAGCGGTACTGCAAACGGAAGAAAGATTCGGAATGACCCACCTTGTTAGTGTGATTAGGGGTTCTTCCAATCAATATGTAAAAAGCTATAAGCACGATAAACTTTCTGTTTACGGTAAGGGCAAAGACCAAGACGATAACTTCTGGAAGTCGATAGTAAGGCAAACGCTTTTAAATGAGTTGCTAGAAAAAGACATTGAAAACATAGGAGTCCTCAAACTGAGCAAAAGGGGAAAAGAATTCCTGAAAAAGCCTCATTATATTGAGTTTGCAAAAGATTTAGACTTCAGTGATGTTGACCAACTTGAAGATGAAAGCAACGATACTCCTTCATCTCCCAACCCAGGCAACTCTTACGATAAAGTACTTTATGAACTACTAAAAGCTGAACGTAAAAAAATAGCAAAGGAGAAGAACCTCAATCCTTGGATAATTATTCAAGATCCAAGCTTGCAGGAAATGGCAACTACCTATCCAACTACAGAAGAGGCGCTAGCCAATGTAAATGGTATTGGCATGGGTAAGGTGAAAAAGTTTGGTGCTTCTTTTATGACCCTGATCAAAAAATATGTTGAAGATAACGACATCGACATTGAAGATGTAGTAGTTATTAAATCGGCAGGGAATAAGTCGAAAAACAAGATTTATATCATTCAACAAATCGATAGAAAAATTAACCTCGAAGAGGTTGCTGAGCAGAAAAGTTGGAGCATGGATGAACTGCTGGATGAAATGGAAATCATCTGCTTTTCAGGTACCCGGCTAAATCTTGACTATTATTTGGAAGATGTCTTTGATGAAGATTTTCAGGAAGAAATTATGAACTACTTTAAGGATGCAGATTCTGATAGTATTCAAGATGCCATGGCAGAATTTGAGGGAGAAGATGTTACTGTAGAAGATCTAAGATTGATGCGTATTAAATTCATTTCGGAATACGCAAATTAATTACCTTTGACACCTTTAAGAAACGCTGGAAAACCATGAGAATTCTTGTTCTGGGAAGTGGAGGTAGAGAACACGCCTTTAGTTGGAAAATCGCACAAAGCCCTAAATGTGAAGCCCTTTTTATTGCACCAGGCAATGCTGGGACCTCGGAGCTAGGCACCAATATCAATATTGCTGTCACGGATTTCGATGGAATTGCCTCTTTTGTTAAAAAAGAAAATATAGACTTAGTTGTGGTTGGGCCAGAAGACCCTTTAGTGAAAGGCATTGCAGATTATTTCAAATCTGATAAAGAATTAGCCACTGTTGGTTTGGTGGGGCCGTCCAAGGAAGGCGCCCAATTAGAAGGCAGTAAAGACTTCTCCAAGCAGTTTATGGAAAGGCATAATATTCCAACTGCCCGTTCCAAAACATTTACCATAAAGTCACTGGAAGAAGGTTTAAATTATGTGTCTAGCCACCCAGTTCCAGTGGTTTTGAAAGCAGATGGTTTAGCGGCAGGCAAAGGAGTCATCATAGCAGAAACTAATCAAGAAGCGCGAGAAACACTCAATGAAATGTTGGTTGACGCCAAATTTGGTGATGCATCTAGCAGGGTTGTGGTGGAACAGTATCTCGATGGTATTGAGCTTTCGGTTTTCGTTTTAACGGACGGAGAAAACTATAAAATTCTTCCCGAAGCCAAAGATTATAAAAGAATTGGCGAACAAGATACCGGCCTGAATACTGGTGGCATGGGAGCCGTTACGCCAGTACCTTTTGCAGATAAGGATTTCTTAAAAAAGGTAGAAGACAGAGTGGTAAAGCCAACAGTTAATGGGCTTAAATCTGAAAACATAGATTATAAAGGCTTCATCTTTATTGGTTTAATGAACATGAGTGGCGATCCTTATGTCATTGAATACAATGTGAGAATGGGCGACCCAGAAACACAGGTGGTTCTACCTAAGATAAAATCCGATCTGATTGAATTGCTTGAAGCTACCGCTTTTGGTAAACTCGGGCAAGTAGAATACACCACTCATCCCGAAGCTTTTACGGCTGTGGTGATGGTTGCGGGAGGTTATCCAGGTAATTATCCAAAAGGACATGAGATATCTGGAATCAAATCTGTCGATTCTGCCACGGTTTTTCATGCTGGCACCAAATTATCGGAGAATGGTTCTATCCTCACCAATGGAGGTAGAGTATTGGCCGTTACCGGAAAAGGAGCTTCTGTAGAAAATGCCTTAGAAAATGCGTATTATGGTGTGAACAAAATCACTTGGCAAAACGAATATCACAGGAAGGATATTGGCCAGGATATTTTGAAATTGATCAATAATTAAGACTTTTTGCCGTTGGGCTAAACATATATGAGTTGTAGTTGTGGAACAAGTGTAGAAGGAAAAACAGCAGGTTGCAATAACAACGGTGGTTGTTCTACTGGTGGTTGCAATAAGCTAAATGTTTTCGACTGGCTGTCTAACATGGACATTCCCGTACAAGAGAAATTCAACATAATTGAGGTTCGTTTTAAAAATGGAAGGAAGGAGTTTTTCCGAAACGAAAACCACATAGACCTTGTCACTGGCGAAGCCATTATAGTCGATGTTCCGGGAGGCCATCACCTAGGTCATGTTTCAATGCAAGGCGAATTGGTTCGCCTGCAAATGAAGAAAAAGAATGTTGAGGACAACAATGACATCAAACAGGTTTATCGGAAAGCCACTCTTAAAGATCTAGAAAAGTTTGATCAGGTGAGGAAACGTGAAATGCCAGCCTTATATCGAACACGCAACATTATTCTTGAGCAGAAACTGAATATGAAACTCACTGACATTGAGTTTCAGGCCGACAATACCAAAGCGACTTTCTTTTACTCAGCTGATGACAGAGTCGATTTCCGCGAACTGATCAAAGTCTTGGCTTCAGAGTTTAAAATCAGAGTAGAAATGAAGCAAATCAGTCTCAGACAAGAGGCCAGCCGTTTAGGTGGTATTGGTTCTTGCGGACGTGAACTTTGCTGTTCTACATGGTTAACTGATTTTAAAAGTGTCTCTACAGCAGCTGCTCGTTATCAAAACCTAAGCCTGAACCCAAGTAAGCTTTCAGGGCAATGTGGACGTCTCAAGTGTTGCCTCAATTATGAGCTGGACACCTACATGGAAGCTTTAGAGGATATACCAGAAGTAACGAAGCTCAAAGTAAGGCAGGGAGACGCTAGGCTTCAAAAAACAGACATTTTCAGAAAAACCATGTGGTTCAGCTTTGGCGATGAAAACACATGGCACCCCATACCCACCAATAGGGTGAAAGAAATTTTGGAGATGAATAAAAGAGGAGAAATTCCTGAAACGCTTACCCTTGATAAAATCGACCTAGCTCCTGTCGACACAAAAATCAATAGCGATCTGGAGAGAATGGATGAGCGCTTTAAAAAGAAAGATGCTCGCAAAAGATCAAACAGGCGCAAGGGGCCAAAATCACAGCATCAAGGACAGCCAAAAGCCCCACAAGCTAACGCTGAAAATGCACAAGATGGGCAAGGCCAAAATAAACGCAGAAAGAATAGAAACTTCAGAAAGAAGAACAGGCCTAACAATGACCAAAAGCAATAAACTTTCGCTCTTTCTACTGCTCTTTTTGCTCTGGAGCTGCGATTCTCAACGAGTTTTTGAAGATGATCAGAGCTTTAGCGAAAAAAGCTGGCATATGGACGACATCCCTGAATTTCAGTTCGAAATAGAAGATAGCAATCCAAAAAATGTAATTCTCAAATTCAGAAGTGACCTAGATTATCCACTTCAAAACATTTATATCACTTATTATTTGATTGACTCAAAAGGTGAAGAGCTAGCTTCTGAGCTCATTAACATACCTCTGTTCGATGAAATCACAGGAAAGCCTTTGGGTGAAGGGAA
>CAYGKL010000012.1:0-2855 GCA_964350505.1 uncultured Roseivirgaceae bacterium
AGAAGCTTTACTTTTTTAGCGTGATGATCAGCTATTTCAACCACTTGCTCCTTTATGCTTTTCGGAAGCTTATCACTAAGGTAAATAAAGTCGTATTTCTGAATTTCTGAATTCATTAATGAAGCTATGGAACCAATAAGTGGATATTTGTAATTATTGTGAGTATTAGGTTCATCTGAATAAATCCCTTCGCAGCGGATACCATAGTGAGGTTTTCTTTTTAATAGGTCGAACAACCTAAATCCCAATTTATCATAGCCTACAATGGCAGCATAACGAATGTTACCACCAAAAGCCCTGTATTTGTCTAAGATAAGATGAACAAAAACACGATAAATAGTCAGCCAAACGAATAAAAATAAAACTAAGGCCATTATAAAATGACGATTAATGTCTTCTCCGGCTATAAATAACCAAAGTAGAGAAATGATCGAAACGAAAATGAAAACACTTGTAAATGCCTTTTTAAATGTGCTGTAATAACTAACAGCTCGCCCAATTTTATAGTCTTTGTTAAAATAAGAGAACAAAGGCCAACTAGTAATATAAACAAGGTATGCGTAAGTATAGGGCCTTTCCAAAATGGCAGAACCAAAAGCAATATAAAGTGCAATAAAGAATATAGCACTTAGTACCAAGACCTCTCCAAAAATGAAGAGTGAAGGGAAATATCTATTAAAGCGTTTTTTCAAAATTACGTTTGACTAGAATACCTTGACAAAAATAGTAACACTAAACCTAAAAATCAGATAAGTCAAAAAATTTAATTAGATTTTAACATAAACTCAATAGACAACTCAACGCCTGAGTTATTGTAAAGTTGCCCTCTATCAAAGGCAAACATTCCTTTAAGACCAACCGGTTGATTCAATAGTTGAGTTTGATAATTCAATTCTATCAAACTATAAAACTGATTTTTGCCTCCAAGGAACACATACTCAAAGTTATTATTTGTTTGAATTCCATTCCAAGCAAACCTACCTTCATAAAGCCCAGCATAAGTACCATAGTTTATTGAGTAAGTAAACATTGATCGAATCGTTAGTTTATCAGTTGGTTCAACAATCGCACCGATATGAAAGGCATTAATTCTATTGTTAATCACTTGATTAGCATAATTCGGAAACATAGGCAGAAAATTTAATGCCCAATCATAAGTCAAAAATAGAGGGTTTGATAGAATTCGATTTTGATAAGTCCAGCCACTTTGATAAAGCCAATTATTATAATAGTCATCTCTCCCTCCGAATTCATATCCAAAGTTTTCCGCTTCATTTGTCACCACATCTGTAGGATCAGGAAACCCGGGGCCAGATTGAGATAGTGACCGGATCCATTCAAAATAAATCTTCTTAATTTTAGATTGCTTTGGAAAGATTAAATGTGCCCCAAGCAAAAAATCTTTAAAACTTATATACTGCATACTTCCATGGTCTTCAAATGGCTTTTGATAGTTCAATTGAAACCTGTGACTACCAATGCGCTTATCAAAAGTCCACTCGGTTGTACCCAAATGATTGCCAACAGCGTTAGATTCCCCAGCAGTTCCACCTAAAGGATTAGGAACTCCCCGTCCAAAAAAAACATTCTGAAAATCAGTGAAAGAACTTGGTTGGCGATCTCCCTGAGGAGAAACACCTCCGTATTGCGCAAAATGAATGAGGGAAGTATAAATTCTAAGTCCTATAAGATCTTCTAAATCAATCTTAAACTTGATATATTTTTGGTGCAGTAATGCTTTTGAAATGTACCTATCCTCTTCAAACCAGCCATGGCTTATCCCACCCTTAACCTTAGCATAGCCTTGAGAAAACGGCAGGTTAAAATAATCAAGTTCTAGCCCAATTTGCGGTACAGGAAGTGCATTCTGGCCAAGAGCCAAACTGCCAGAAGTAAGAGAATTATTTTCAATTCCACCCAATATCTCGGGCTTTCTTCCAATAAAAAGTTCGAACAGATTCCAATGAATCGCAGCATTAGCCGAATAAAGAAACTCATTCCTTAAACCTAGATTGGCTTTAACCTCCCAGTTATTCGAGAGCGCTTTAGAATAATTCACCTCCCCTTGAACAAATACATTTTGATTATCTGATACTGCCCCCCACCTATTATGAACTAAATAGAAAGGGTTAAAACCTCCTGAGCTAACTAAAACACCTGTCTTTAGACTTATTGACAGACTGTCCTTTGATTGACCAAATACTGTCCGAGAAAAGCAGATAACTATTATAAGTTGAAGGATCAATAAGAGTTTTTTGATAGCTTTATGCCTCATTCTTAATAAGCTTAAGTCCAAATATGGCAAGAAGAACACTTAACCAAAAGGTGATAAAAAAATTTCTATTAATATCTTTCAACATTATTCTAATTTCAATTCTCACTGGTTGCAAAGAGGAGGAACTCGTAGCTGATATACTGCTTTATGAAAACGACTTTGAAGCTGGTGATTTGAGTAGCCTGACAGGTGCCAGAGTATTTAGATTTGACGAAAGTAATGTTTTGGGTAATTATAATAATGAGGGTTTCAGGTTATCTTTAAATGAAATTCCTGAACACCAATATATTCATGTTTCATTTGATCTATTACTACATGATTCTTGGGATGGAAATACCAATGGCTTTGAAAATGATTTTCCAGATTTGTGGATAATGGAATTCAACAAAGATTTAAACCTAAAAAGAACCGATTACCCGAAGTTTGAAACCACCTTTTCAAATGGTCCATGTGACTCTGAACTTTGTCTTTATCAATCGTATCCAAATAACTACCCATTTCTTAGTCCTCCCAAGGTCGGGACATCGTATTTTACTTGGGGTACCTGCCATTTTCAATTTTCTCAAGCAGGAACAATGGT
>CAYGKL010000012.1:2955-48360 GCA_964350505.1 uncultured Roseivirgaceae bacterium
TTGAATTGCGGCTTAACTACACCAGTCATCACCCTGTGAGTAGAAATGATGGTGCAATGATTCGCTCAAGAGGAGCTCAAACATTAATGACTGCTGGTATCTACAGTGAAATTGGTCCGCTTAGCATTCAGGTTAAACCAGAATTTGTTTATGCTCAAAACCGAGATTATAACGGATTTGCGGAAAGCCATTCAGATATCACATGGGCAAGAAGATACGTTTGGTTCAATCGTACCGATACCCCGGAAAGATACGGTCTTGATCCTTATCAAAAGTTGGTACCTGGGCAATCGAGTGTAAGACTCAACAAATGGGGGCTTTCATTGGGTCTTTCAACAGAGAACATTTGGTGGGGACCATCTATGCGGAATAGTATTATGATGAGCAACAATGCCCAAGGCTTTGAACACATTACTTTCAATACGACTAGACCCATTAAGTCCCCAATTGGCAACTTTGAATGGCAAATAGTAACAGGCAGACTTGAGGGTTCTGGATTCAATCCGCCTGATACATCTAGAACAGATAGAGGCCGATTACTATATGTACCAAAGAACAATGACACACGATTTTTTCAAGGATATTCTCTAAGTTATTCACCTAAATGGATTCCAGGGCTATCGGTTGGGGCTACAAGATGGGTTCAGATGTACTCTCAATTTGCCAATGCTACCAAGGATTACTTCCCTGCTTTCTCTAATTTATTTAGAGATAATGATAACAACTCTGGAGGAAGAGATGAACAAGAAAGAGATCAGGCTGCCGGTGTGTTTATGCGATGGCTTTGGCTAGATGCTAAAGCTGAAATTTACTTAGAGTTCCATCGTAATGATGCTTCTGGGAATTTTAGGGATTTGATTTTAAACTCGGATCATACAAGAGCAACCACAATCGGGGTTCACAAACTTTTTGATACCAAAGACAAAGATGCCTTCATTCAATTTAAATGGGAATGGACTCAAATGGAGCAAACTGGGGGGAGACTACTGAGAAATGGATTAAGTTGGTACATACATAGCAGAGTTCGACATGGTTATACAAATAATGGAGAAGTGCTTGGTGCAAGTATTGGTCCTGGAAGTAACGCACACTATATCAGTATGGCCTGGACAAAAGGAAAAAAGAGAATTGGAGGTGCTTTTGAACGTTTAGCTCACAACAATGACTTCCTATATTTCGCATTCGAAGATCAATCAGACTTCCGCAGATATTGGGTAGATTTTAACATTCATGCTTTCGCTGACTGGGAGTTTGAGAAATTTCTATTAACCGCAAATATCTCTTATAACAGATCTTTAAACTACCAATGGGAGTTATTTCATATACCCTTTACTTCGCCTTATTTAGTCCCTGGTACCGATGTGGGAAATTTACATTTGGACTTTAAATTGGCATATCTACTTTAATATTGAGGTGCTTCAATTTTCCAAGGTACTTCCGATTTTGTAATAGTAATTATTGCCTCAATATCAGAAGACATAACGTAAGTTAGGTTTCCAATTTTTATAAGGTATGACCATATCAAATTGGCAGTTGATTTTGAATCAAATTTATCACAACTATACTTGCGTGTGGTGACTTTAAAAGCATCGGAAAGTTTAAAGAAATAATACTTTATCTCCCTTGCTGAATATTCTTTCCAATGATGACCATAAGTAACATTTGAAAAAATCTGATCAACTCCCAAACCAATACTTTTGAAAGTTAATAAGTTCTTTATTGCTCGTAAGAAACTAGGTAATGCAAAAGAATTGGGGGTAGATATATATATAAGGCCTCCATCTTTTGAGCTGCGATAAACTTTTCTCCAAAAATTAATGGGATTAAAAGTAATGTGTTCTAATATTTCAGTAAACAGTACAAGGTCATATTTCTCTTCCACCTCTTCTTGAGAATGAAGAGATTCTAAGTTATTCTCAATTATAGGTTCAATCCCATATCTAACCCCCCTTTGTTCAATGTGTGGTATTTTCCAAAAAGCCTCAACATCCATTGCATAAACTTTGTAACCAAGTTTTGTTAGAATCAATGAAGAATGAAGATAATGGCTGCCCATTTCGAGCACTTCAGCTCCCGGAGAAATCAACTTTGAGACTGAGTTCGCCATGTATTCATACCTTGCTTGATGATATTCGAAATATTCTAAGTCTTGCTGATTACCCTCTTGAATAACAATCTCCCTTACTTCTTCGATTATCTTGTTTATTATCTCTTTCATTGAATTGTTCTTGGCTTAATTAAGTGTTCGCTTTTCCCACGCAATAAAAATCTCTTCAAAAGTTGTTTCAAGACTTTTTGTAATGGCCCAATTGGGGTAATGTTGCTTCATCTTTGTCAAATCCGATATGTAACACATGTGGTCACCGCTTCTCGCTTGATCGGAATACTTAAACTTCATCTCCTTTCCAGAAATTGAAGATATTCTCTCAAAGGCTTCTAGAACAGAAGTAGAATTATCTCTACCACCACCCAAATTGTATACTTCTCCAAACCTTGGAGTTTTTATAAATTCTTCGATGAACCTAGCTACATCGTAAGAATGTATGTTATCTCGGACCTGCTTTCCTTTATACCCAAAAATGGTGTATTCTTTTTCTGTTAGGTTGCACTTGATTAGATAACTCAGAAAACCATGTAGTTCAACTCCACTATGATTAGGGCCTGTCAAACATCCCCCTCTAAGGCAGCAGGTGGGCATTCCAAAGTATCTACCATATTCCTGAACCATTACATCCGCAGCAACTTTTGATGCGCCAAAAATGGAATGCTTACTTTGATCTATCGTGAATGATTCATTAATACCATTGAAGTAATTCTCATCTTCATAATCCCATCTGGTCTCTTTTTCAACTAAGTTAAGATTATTAGGAGCATCACCATAAACCTTATTGGTTGACAAATGAACAAAAGGAACCTCAGTAGAATATCGTTTTGTAGCCTCTAAAACATTAAGAGTTCCAACTGCATTCACATCAAAATCATCAAACGGCCTAGACGCTGCTAAATCATGACTTGGTTGAGCTGCGGTATGTACTATAGCGTTGGGTTTTATTCTACTCACAAATTCAATCACTGCATCACGGTCACGAATATCAATGGAATAATGTGAATAATGTTTGTATTTGTTAGCAAGGCGATTGGCATTCCAAAGAGTATCACCTCCTGCACCAAAGAAGTCCGCTCTCATGTTGTTATCGAGCCCAACAACAACCCAGTCTCGTTCACAAAAATGGCTTACAACTTCACTACCTATAAGGCCAGCGGAGCCAGTAACTAATAATTTTCTCATCAATACTATCTAATGGGATCTAAGAAATTGAATTTACTAAGTTAATAAGGCCTTTTAAGCAGATATCTATTTTTGATAAATTTTAGAATAAAATGTGTATTTGTGAATAAATATCTCTTCCATAATCTCTTAGGTTCTTTTATTAATCTGTAGAACCACTCCAAACCATTGTTTTGCATCCAAAGTGGGGCTTGTTCTAAAGTACCAGCGTGAAAATCAAAAGCTGCTCCAACGGCCATCATAACTGCATTTATCTTATTCTTATGGTTTGCCACCCAAAATTCCTGACGTGGACATCCTCGACCAACTAATACAATATTCGCATTGCTGTTGTTAATTCTTTCAATATCGATTTTATCCTCCTCAGCTGTAGCTTCTCGAAATCTATCAATATGCTGACCAACAATTTTCACATTCGGAAATTTGCTTTGAATAAAGTTTTTAAAACAGTTAGAGGTGTTATAATTACTACCATATAAAAATACAGAAAGGCTATTTTCATTAGCAGCACGTAAAACATTTAACGTCAACTCTGGCCCATAAACTCTATCCTTCATGCCTAGTTTATAGAAGCTATTAAGTGCCCACTTTACAGGTTGGCCGTCTGGAACTATAAGGTCGATATTGTTGATGATTTTACCTAAATTTTTATCCGTCAACGAAGTCATTAGGCCATGAACAGCCAATGCAGAAACTCCAAAACTTTGGTTATTCTTAGCTTTACCTAGGATTATCGAAGTGGCTTTTTCATAATCAACATTCGCATATTCGGGACAAAATAGTTGATACTTCTCAAATTCCATCAGCCCTAAATTTTGTTACTTCCAAATAGATATTAACCAAATTTTCATAACCTATTGATTCGGTATATCGCTTCATATATTCTTGATAAGCATTGAACCCTAAAGTTAAGCATAGCTTTTCATCGCCATTTAATCGATCTACTGCGCTAATTAGACCTGCTATATCATTATACTTTAAACCTGTGATACCATCGTCTACCATAGATGACAATGCACCAATATTCCTTCCAACAACGGCTTTCTTCATTGAGAATGCTTCAATTATTACCATTGGCATACCTTCATATAATTTGGAGGAGAATATCACCGCTCTACACTTACTTAAATAGTGCAATACCTCATTCCTATTTTGCTTACCTAGGTACATAACATTGTCATATCTTTCGAAAATAGTCGGGTTATCCGAATCACCAATTATAATGAACTTCGCTTCTCTGTTTTCATGAATAAGCTCTAAGAGATCATGAACTCCTTTTGCTTCATCCAGTCTGCCAATAAATAAAAAATAATCTCCTAGGGTGACTGACAAACTACTCTGTTGGATGAAGTTTGGCTTAATAGAAATTTTTTCTGCCGGCAGCCCTCCTGTTACTAGTTTAGACTTTTGAAAATCTGTTAGACATATATATCTATCAATTTGATTTTGCCATGTCTTAGCCTTTCTATGATATTGAATAGCATCTGCCTGAATAGCTGTGGCTAAATAGGAATCTCTATAACATTTGTGTTTAATAGAATTATAAAGACTCTTATTAATACAAACTTCGCATGTTTGTCCATCTCTGAACAAAAGGCCGTTTGTGCAAATAAGCTTAAAGTTATGTAATGTTTGAACCACCGGAATATTAAGCCTTTTGCACAAACCATATATAACTGGTGTTATAATTGGGTAGACATTGTGAACGTGGCAAATGTCTGGTCTTTCCTGCTTTAATAGCTCGTCAAACTCCCTTTCTATCTTTTTAGACCCGCGTTGTGAAAGAATTAATTCTAAAAAGGCTCCTTTGGTTAACTTTTCAAGAGCTGTACTATCTTTAAGGTATTGTATGACTGTATGTCCCTTTTCTTCTAAAACTCTTCTCTCCTCTTCTACTACGGTTTCTTCACCGCCTCTTTTCTTATACTTATTATGAACCTGTAATATCTTCATTGATTTTTGACTCTCAAGCTTTACCATCTTGAACAAAAGTGATCACTTGTTGATAGATCAAAGTACAGTCTATATTAGCTACTGAATCAAATTCATATTTCAAATCTGACAACCGGTTGTATTCAACAATTCCAGATCCGGTTATCGCTACTTGATTAAAATTAAGAGAGTAAATAGGATTCGTTGGGCCGTATAGTATTATAGAATTAACACCAAATGCCCCTGCCGCCTGCTCTGCAAAAGAATTAACTCCTATAAATAGCTTGGCATATTTAATTAACATAAAGCTCTCATGTAGAGAAATACTTCCCATAAATGGTGTAGTACCATTAATTTGAGGGTCTCCTTTGCCACCAATTTGATAAACCAAGTACCCAGCAGCTAGCAGCATTTGAGTTAGCTCTTCCCATTTTTTCTTAACCCAATTTCTCTTGGTGTTCCAATTTCCAGCCCAAGGATGTATTACAATGTACTTTTCATTTACTATATGGTTTGAAATAAATTCTTGAAAATCTAAGTCCTTAATGTTTATAAAATTTTTCAAAGGGTGTATAGCCTCCAAACCAATTAATTCTGCTATGATTTGGGTGATGTGCTTATCTGTTTTCCTGAAAACTGAAAAATCGTAATGACCATAGGTCATCCAAACAAATGGAAAATCAGTAAGCGAAAACGAGCTTACGGAAGGATAATCAAACACTGCAGGATGATTCGATACCAATTTAACCTTTGATTTTGGATACTTTTTTTTGAATTCTTTGAGTACTCCTGTGCAGAAAATAGCATCTCCGATACCTTGTTTGCGAATAAGAGTTATACGTTTACTATTTATGTTTTTAAAGTACCAAATCGAGATTTTACTAATCACCAGTTGAAGTATAATGGCTGTCGCATCTCGAAAACTATATTTAGTATTTGTTCTCACTATTCAAAAGTCAGAAGATAAACGATTTTAGACAAGTTATTTGATTGAAGCATTAGAGACATTAACAATCATCTTTGATTTTTGGAAGAGAGATTCGCTCGACCCTACCAACCACCATGAAAAAAGAGAAACATACAGGTAAGATTCAGCATTGGCTGTCAATAAAGGCAAGAGTAGTCCAAATTTAACACACCCTGCAACAAATGGTATCACCTTTTGTTGAGGTGTTACAGCTCTCCTAAAAGCTTTCCAACTATGTATAATAGCAAAAACTATCATTAAGAAATAGATAATCATACCTATAACGCCTAGTTGAACTCCAAATATTAAGAACTGATTTTCTCCACTTACTTTTAACTCATCTTCAACCCCTCCGGCATTTCCGCTCATAGCAAGCCCTATGCCTAATGGATTTTGCACCATGCTATCAATCCCTTCAAGCCACTCAATTACATGGGTAATACTAGAGGAATTTTGAAACATCAGAGTGTCCTGAACAAAATATCTTGTGTCATCTGGTGCGAAAAATACTATATACAGACTGAGCAACAGAACGGCTCCACCAGCAGCTATCAAAATCCTGTAATACTTCAAAAGGAAAGCCATAAATACTAACACTGCAAAAAAAGTCACCATAGTCGCACGTGAATAAGCCAAGAGTACACAAACAAAGCTGAACAGTAGTAATGCTGAATATTTAGCTTTATTTGTGTTGTATTTGACCGAAAGCATATAAATAATGGCCAGGGAAAAACTGATGAGCATAGATGCTGAAAACTCAAGTGGATTAGAAAAAAAAGCACCATATCTTGGTTGACCTGCCCCTGCCTCAAAAGTCCATATCAATCCATAATTTCCAGCTGGTTCAATTCCATTGATGGCTTCATTATAATTTGAATAACCAATCAGTGAATGAAAATGTCTTCCAAAAAAACTCTCGAAAACGACAACTAAAAATGCTAAAGAGGTAACAACAAAAATTGTTTTAAAAACTCGATTCCAACTCGACCATGATACCTCTATCTGCCTACCGAAGAAGTAGACCATGCACATTAACAAGATGTTCTTAAAATATATCGCCTTATTAGTCAAAGATGCCTCTCCAAGTGGAATTAAAACATAAAAGAGGGCAAGAGCGGAAAACAGAATAAATAGCTTGTCTAAAAACGATATATTCCATTTTTGCCGGAGTATTGCTTTTTTATTGCCGAGCAAACAAACCACAAAAGCATACAGCAATAATAATTCTTTCGAATATTGAATAAGCCTTACCAAAAAGACAGATTCTGTATTAGTATAGATAAATGATAAAAAAACGATGTAAATCGGTAGAAAAGCTGCCAAATAAACTAGCAAATAATAGAATTTACCTCTGCCTACTGCCAAAAAGACCATTGCTAAACCTCCTAAATAAAAGAGTAAAAGCAATATGGCAAGTGACGTCATCATTTAAACAAGCCTTCTCTAAATCCTTTAATTGTATATTTCAACTTAGTAAACCTTTTTTTGGAGAGAAAGTAAAAAGTGTAGCCTATGAATTTTACGAACTGATAAGACCAAGCGCCAAGTTTGTTTATACCTTTGGCGTATCTTCGCACCATATATAAATGATTTCTAATATTTACATAATGTGAAAAAGGTGAAATATTGCCTTCATTGTGCCCTCCCCGGTTCTTATTTGACATCCCAACCTCATGGTAAATCATAGATTTAGGTTCATAAAGCAATTGAAATCCGGCATTACGTATTTTCATTGACCAATCGAAGTCCTCGTAATAAATAAATAGCTTATCATCTAATAGACCAATTATTTTAAGCACTTCATGCTTGACTAAAAAGCAGCACCCAGTAATCCATTCAGGTGTCCAGAGTTCATCATATTGACCATTATCTAGCTCATTTTCTCCTCTTGTTTTTGTCAGGAATAGAAAACTATTAAAAGTCCCACCAGCACTCCAAATAACTTGTCTCTGTTGGTTGAACATAATTCTTGGCTGGATAGCCCCTACGGTTGGTAAAGACTCAATGGTCTTAACTAAAACAGACAAAAAATCATTGGTGACAACTGTATCATTATTTAGAAGTAAATAATAATCGAATCCTTTATTCATAGCATATGAAATACCTGAATTATTACCACCTGTGAACCCAAGATTACTCTCATTTTTTAACAAGGTAATCTCTGGAAAATCTTTCTTGAGCTCATCCCCCGACCGGTCAGACGATCCATTATCTACTACTATAATTTCAAAATTACTATAAGAGATAGTTTTAAGGGAATCAAGGCATTCACTAGTAACTATGTAGCTATTCCAATTTACAATTATAATCGCTACTGAAGGATCCATCACATTGAAGATGATATAAAATAGAAGACATTCATGTGGAGAGCGTTCACTAAATTATTTCGATTTTTTCCAAAACTCATAAATGCCTTTATCCAGCTCGTACTCTGACCAAACAAACCTTTCACGCTTAGGCTGTCCTTTTGCCCAAGCCCACATTTCTGACAACCCAGTACGCAAATCCGTTTCATCTTTAAAGTCTAGCATTTTAACAGACTTCTCCCATGTCGGATGAGCATTCTTTACTTCATGCCGTTGCTCTAGAAACTCAATTTCACCTCCACCCATTATGTCTACAAGAATTTCTGCAGCTTCTTTTATAGAATATTCTTTGGCTGAACCAAGGTTTATAATTTGACGGGAAGCTTCCTTTTTAATAGCCGAGTTCCAAAGCGGTTCAATGAAGTCATTAATTGAACTAAATGCACGTTTCTGACTTCCATCACCAAAAACAGTAAGAGGCTGATTATTCAAGTGTTGATACATCCATATACCCAAGACATTACGATAAACGTCCCAAATATTCTGCTTTACTCCGTAAACGTTGTGTGGCCTAATGATACACCAGTCTAATCCATGTTGTTCACAAGCCACTTGAATGTCCATCTCACAGGCATATTTGGCAATGCCATAAGGGTCTATAGGTGCTGGTTGATCTAGTTCATCAAACGGAGGATTTCCTAAACCATAAACAGCCATGGAGCTTGTAAAAATTAGGCGTTTTACACTATTCCGAATACACTCATTGATGACATTGGCAGTAGCGAGAAGATTATTTTGATAATTGTACTTTCTGATAAAAGGAGAAAGCCCTTCAGCCGCATATGCAGCTAAATGGAAAACATAAGTTGGCTGATGCTTTTGGAAGATCGTCTTCAATTCCTCAGAAGCACAGTCAATAGTATAAAGCTGGACCCTTGGATCTACATTTTCGCGATAACCACCACTTAGATTATCCATTCCTATTACTTCATATTCGGGCTTATTCTCTAAAATCCAATCAGCCAAACGACTACCGATCAAGCCCGCAACACCTGTTATTAAAATCTTCTCCTTCATATCAACTAACTAAACTGTAAAGATGTAACTCAACAAAGAATTTGCAATAAAAACCTATGAATAAAACTCTTGTTTCAAATTAGAATGCTTGTTTACCAAATGAGTATGAATAATGTAATTAAATAATTCAGTGATTAATAAGCTCACTGATAGTCCCAAAGCCCCAAATAATTTTGCACTTAATGGTGATATAATCAACATAAAGATGGCACTGACCCAAGTAGCTTTTAATAAAACATTCTGATGCTCAGCTACTAATATTTTAATCATATTTGGGATGTTCAACATCCCAAGAAAAGGCAAAAACCCTAATATTCGAAGGAAATCGGCACTTTCCTTAACGTATTCTCGACCAACCAAAGCGATTATCCAATCTGATAAAACGAAAACCAAAATGGAAATAGTAGCAGTTAAAGAAAGTCCAATAATATTCACCTTATTCAAATAGTGATTGAATTGTTTCCTGTCTTGTTCAAAAAGTCTGGATGCATTTTGTAAAATAGCCTGAGCAATAAAAACAGGAATCATGCGGAGTAAAAATGCTACTCTTTGAGCCAGAGAGTATTTACCAAGTTCAGCATCAGAAACAAAATTTGCAAGAATAATAATACCTCCATAAACAGAGACCTGACCAGCTATTGTTGATAAAAAAAAGTGGAAATTACCTAATATTGAGGCTTTAATCTTCCTAAAACTAGGTGAAACAAACTCTAGTCCAAGTTTTTGAAAAATGTAAAGCAGCAACAATACATTTATCAACAAGCTAGAACCTCCCAATAAAAAATTCACCCATTTACTGTCTGAAACATCTTGGATGAAAAGGTAAAGCAATAACAAGTAAATAAGTTTGGAGGCCGCGTTGGCAAGTGAAAACCATTTTAATTTGTCTAGACCTTGTAGAATGAACTGAGGCAAAAAAGCTTCGCTTAGCAAAATAAGAAGAGAAAAAATGAGTAGAGTTCCGTAATGATCAAAAAGATCAAATACTATAATTGAGAAGAATAATACAGCTGAGACCGCACTGCCAATGATTATACGAATAGCAAGTACTTTAGAGATTAATAGAGATAGCTCTTCTCTATTATCCTTAACTAAAGCAATACGTTTGGGAGCGTTTAGATTAAATCCGTAATTCACGAGTACTGCCAATAAAAAAACAATAGATAAGGCCAGGTTTACCAGACCAAACTCTTCTTCTCCTAAATTCTGAAATAAGTAAGGAGTTGCAAGAAGAGCAACCAGAACATTGGTACTTTGATTTAATCCAAGGTGGAAAAAGTTAGAGAATGCCTTCCCATTTATAACTAGGCTAATGTATTGTTTAAGAGTTTTCAAATAGAACCAATTAATCCAACTCGCTTAAAGCATTCTTCACAATTTGATTCATAAGGATAATGCATAGCATGAGAAAAACTCCTAATCCCCCTCCAAAAACTAAGGTTTTAAATAGTTTCCATTGGCTATTTGGTAGAGGATACCGCGGTTCATCAATGATTTGAATAAGTGGCATTTGATTTCTATGTGTCACTTTGGCAAGTTCAAGTTGCTTAACAATCTCTTGATAAATAGCACTATTTGCTTGTAAGTCTATCATTGCCTTTTGATAAGGAACTTGTGAAGTTTTATATAGAGGATTGGGGTTTGGAATATTTTCATCTATCTGTGCCAGATTAAGGATTGATGCATCGAGAACTCTTTTAACACTGTCGGCCTGAGTCTGAAGAATCATAAGATTAGCAAAACTCTTCTTAGTTTTAGTTTCCAAGTAAAATTGGTTTACATTCTTTACATGAGCTTCTGTAAATAGTTTAGCCAGCACCTCATCTTTATGTCTAAAGCCAACTTCAAGAATCGTTGTCTTACGATTAGGTTTATCCACTAAAAGAAATTCCTCATTGATTAGCTTCACAGACTCCATTAACAAGCTATCTTGAAGTCGGCTGAAGGTTTCTCTATTTAATTCAAAATCCTTTAAATCTGCTCCTAACTTCTCCCAATCACTCACTAGTTTGTTTGAGCCAGCAAAACGATTAATCAGCAGTGTTTTCTCCCCTTTTATAGATACAGGGGTAAGTAAAGTCTTCTCCAACATACGATTAGACCGATAAAGATCTTGAATGTTATCTATTTGGAAGAGAACACTTCCTTCAGACAAACTCCCTACATTGACCCCTGCCAAAGAAGCTAATGAGCCTATATCCCCTAAACCACCAGCACTCTCATTGTCCAGAACAAAAGTACTCTTAGCTAAAAAAATTTTAGGTTTAAGATAGTTGTAGGCTACTACCGACATCATAACTATAAATGCCCCTATGCCAATCTTAAGCCATTTTGAAAAAATGAAACTGATCCAGAACTGAACCCTTTTGATTAAATAGCCGAGTGATATTTTGGGCTCATCGATATATTGATCTTCTGGCCTCATTTAGTTATTGTTCAAATTAATTTGATTAATAACCAGTGCTAGTGTAGCCAGGCCACTTGTAATACCAATCACATCTTGAATTCTTACAGGAATGTTCAGTGGCTTGGTTGGTACAATTATTTCAGCCCCAGGAGCCGATTTTGGATAAAATTTAAGGAACAAAAAGCTTCTTGTTCTTGCTACTTCACCATTGGCATATACAACATAAGTTCCCTTCTTCTTTGCCCTATAATCAAACCCTCCAGCGCTATTTATATAGTATCTCAAAGACTTCCCTTCAACAAAACGGCTAGTTGTTGGATAAAGCAATTTTCCTCTAAGACGTACTGTCTCAGATCTTTTAGGTATGATTAAGACATCTCCTTCCTCTAGTAAAAGGTCTGAAACTGATCCTGAATTATTAATGATAGATTGGAGATCAATACCAATCGCTTCAGCCTGTTTCAATTGAATATTAGAGGTCAAGGCATTTCTCTCAATCACTTCTTTGATTCTCTCTCTCTTAGCGTAATTGGACAAATTCTGATTACTCTCATTCCTTTTTTCGAGGTCCTTAATATCTCGCTCGATTCGACTCAAAAGTGCAATTTCAGATTCAGTCAATAATTCTGGAGATTTATCGAATTTCAATTGAAGTTTTTCTAAATCATCAATTTGTTGTTCAATATCTGTGGGTTCTTCAAAAAACTCAGTTTTGCGAATTAGTGTAGCGCCCTCAATGAAAGCGAACTGATTGACACCTCCTGCCCTATTCAATAAATCGGATATTCTTTCCCCCTGATTCTTAATGGCATATTGTCCTGGGGATTTCACCTGACCTTCGATTGTGACAACTTGTTGCCTTCTATAATTTGGGTTTCTTCTTACTACAATTTGATCATAAGGTTGAAGTGTAAATTCAGCGCCCAAATCAATCTTCCCGTTGATATCGACATTATAAACAAATGTTTCAGATAGGCTGAAGCCATCCTCGTTATTAGAAATTATTCTTCTAGACACTTCAATATTGCCTCCTGCGGCAGATGAGGAAAATCCACCGGCCATGAGGATAGCGTCATTTAGGTTAGTCCCTGCCGAATAATCTAGAATGCCTGGCTTATTAACTTCTCCCAAAAGCTCAATAAAGGATTCTTCCTTCAACTCATTCTTTGAGAAAATTGTAATCACATCCTCTTTTTGAAGGTCAATAGACTCTGTTCCGTTCAATACATTTTGAAGATTGAACGAAATTGTTTCTGTAGAAAGGTCAGACTTGGTTCTTTTAATCAAAGCTCTCATTAAGAAGGCGTCAGGTCTCAATCCATCAGTCTTATCAAGTAATTCCTGGATTGTCAGACCTTGAGTTATCGAATAATTTCCTGGTCGATAAACAGCTCCCTGCACTACAACCCGATTAGAGTATCTATTTAGCACTTGAGAAACCACGTAAGTATCACCGGGTCTTATTGAAAATATCTGGTATTGATCTTCGTTCACATCGGCCACGAATCGTTCTCCATTTTGGACCCTATTCAATTTAATCGATTCAGTATTTGCATTCTCAGAAAAACCACCAGCATAATTAAGGAGATCTGATAGGGATTGACCATCCTTCATTTCAAAGCGTCCGGATATTTTCGTTGCCCCTGAAAGGGTAACTCTATTTGTGTAAGGTTGAACCAATATTACATCACCACTTTCCAGTCGGTTGTCCCCTTCTGTAAATCCATTTTCCAAATACTCATAAATATCAATGGTTGAAATCAATTGATTATTTCTAAAATGTTTGATCTCTCTAAGGGTTCCTAATTCTGTTACACCCCCAGCGGCATAGAGCGCGTTAAAAACAGTATTCAGGGCACTTAAGTTGTACGTTCCTGGAATCTCAACTTGTCCGACAACATTTACATTAACGCTTCTGGTCTGACCCAAGGAAAGGTTCATAAAGGTATTTGGAGATTCTCCTTTTATACCGTCATAAAGAAGACCAAGTCTATTTTTGATCCTTGAGCTAGCCTGATCAACAGTGAGTCCACTTAATGAAATCGGTCCGATATTTTCCAAAATTATTGTGCCATCAGGGCTAACTTTGGCTTGATAGTAATTCTCAGAGGCACCATAAACGTCAATAAAAAGTTCGTCTCCTGAACCTAAAGTGTAATTGTCTGGCGTAGGAACATTCTGATTGGTTTGGAATGATAAGAAAGAGCCTTTCCGAAATATGTCTAAACCATAAATATCAGTCTTATCTTTATCTGCCAGCAGCTCCAGAGAATCGGAATAAACTTTTCTTAACCTTCCGTCTGCAACAGGTGAACCCTTAGATTGACTAACTCTAAGGGTCTGAACAGCTTTAATTTTACCATTAAGGAGTGATAAGTCTGATGAGGAAATTCCTTGAGATTTAGCAAGAGTTAATAGATCTTGCTCAGAATAGCCCATAGCAGAGGCTTGCTTCAACAATAACTCTAATTGTTGATTAGACATAGTTGAGATATCAATTGAAGAAAAATCTGGTATAGTCTGAGCTTCTATTTCTACAACTAAGGTGCAAAAACCAATAAACAGAAGGAATAAATTAGTAAAAAGACGTGATCTCATTCTTGCTTTCAAACTTCATTGCAAGATAATGGATTACTTTTATTAGAAGGGGGTATTTGTGGAGATGTTGGGCAAAAGCAGGTTTGTTTATTTGTTGATATGTTTAGATTTCACTTAGCAGCCTTCGAAACAAAAAACAATTCGAAGAGTAAACAGTAATCTAAACTTTCGTCAAATGTCACAACTTAGCCTGAATTTCTCATTGAAATTACCTTAGCGCCTTGGCGTGAAGCACGATTTCTTTCACGCAATTCTTCCTTACGCTTTTCAATGGCTGATTTGAAAATCAAGTCAAGTATAGTTCCAAGAGCAACTACAGTTATAAGAATAGAAGGAATCACCACAGCATCTGAGAAGTCTTTGAGAACTAAAGCCAAAAGGACAAAAATGATATTCACTGTAACAAGTATGCCTGTTGCTTGAGCATGATTACAGCCTAAGCGAAGAAGAATATGATGGACATGAGTTCTATCGGGATGCATCGGGGATTTTCCTCTAAGAACTCGCTTCACAAATACCCTAAAGGTGTCTGCCAATGGCAGAATTAAAATAGCAACGGCAGTACCAATAGATCCACCA
Organism: uncultured Roseivirgaceae bacterium; assembly: GCA_964350505.1. Lineage (GTDB taxonomy): Bacteria > Bacteroidota > Bacteroidia > Cytophagales > Cyclobacteriaceae > Roseivirga. Next base: position 18,111 of record CAYGKL010000012.1, read on the forward strand.
AAAGCAAACTCACTACCACTGATTGAGTGATTGAGATCAATAAACTTAATGGTTACGATCGAGAGAAAGAATCCAATAAAAAGTGAGCCTGTATCTCCCATAAAAATCTTAGATGGCGCCCAGTTGTAATTCAAAAATGCCAAAAGTGCTCCAAAGAGGGAAAGAGATATCAAAGCAAAACCAATTTGATCATTCAAAAAGAAAAATATTCCAAAGAACAATGAAGCGATAATACCAACAGACCCAGAGAGCCCATCTATTCCATCAATCAAATTATAGGCATTGGTAATTACAATGATTGTAAAGAGCGAAAGAAGATAACTAACTGCTAAAGGAATAGATTCTAATCCAAATAAGTTGTAAAGAGAGGTAAACCTTATATCACAAACCGTGATGATAATCAATGCTGCAGAGATTTGTCCAATCAGTTTTTGATAAGCTCTTAGATTAATTAAATCATCTCTAAAGCCGATAATAAACATAATGGATATAGCACTAACAACATATTTGATTTCACCAAGAACCTCAAAGGGAGCCCAAATCAGTATTGAAATGGCGAAACCTATAAAAATGGGTAGCCCACCCATAGCAGGAGTCTGGACTGTATGAATCTTCCTACCCCCTGGATCATCCAAAAAATTTCTTCTTTTAAAAAACTTAATGAATACTGGAAACATTAAAAATGTTAAGAGGAAGGAGGTGCCTATAACCAAAAAGATTTGTTCCATCTTACTTATTGAATACAAAGCTAGGAAGAAATTTTTTAATTAAAGCTTGAGTGAATGATTATAGTAAAGTGCTCGCCTTTTAGAACAGCTAGAAGTTTGGCTTTGGGGGGAGTGATTTGAACATTTTATATGGCAAACTCGATTTAGAGAAAAGTATCACCCAAGCGGTAAGGAAAATGATTTTAAAATCTAACCAAATAGATGCCCTTTTTTGATACCATAACTCTAACTTCCCTTTATAAGGCGCAATTGTATTCTCATAATAGGAATGGGGATCTAAATCACTATTGGATATCAGGGATTCTTCATCCCTAAAAACAATAGAGCCTATACCTGTTAGGCCAGGTTTTACATTGTAAACAACCTCTCGTACATCAGCAGAATAGGCATTAAATGTCTTATCTACCAATGGCCTGGGACCAACTAGGCTTATATCACCTACCAAAATGTTAAATATTTGAGGTAGTTCATTAATTTTAGTCTTCCTCAAAAAGCCGCCCATCGGAGTAACTCGGGGGTCGTTCCTTAGAGTAATTGAGCCTGAGCCCATATTGGGGCTATCTTTGAGCATAGTTGCGAATTTCAGTATATGGAAATACTTATTATTCAACCCTATTCTCTTCTGTTTATAGAATACATACCCTTCACCTGTGAGCCTCAAACCTATCATGACAGGAATTAAAAGTGGAAGCAAGATCACAATTGCTACAGAAGCAACAACTATGTCTATAACTCTTTTAAAAAATCTATACATAGTTACATGCTTTGATCTAGGTTTTTACCCTTTTCGATATGATCAAAATTAGGCAGATAAGTTTTCAAAATCTGAACCACATTCGCCTTTGAAATCATTTCTGAATTGAATGCTGATTCTAGGTTAGAAAATATTTTCATTAATTCTTCTACTGATTTTCTTTTTGTATTCTTTATTACCCCCAAGCCAGAAAAACTATCAACATCCAGCTGCTCATCATCAGTATAAAATTCTTCAAAAGACTTTTCCCCTGAGGTATTCGATTCGAAAAAATACACCGGGTAAGAACTAGAATTGGCCTTCAACTGTGTAGCCTTTTCTCTCGCCTCATCCTCAGTTGTGCAGATATCCGCTTCAAAACCCAATTCTTTTAACAAGCTTACCGCTATGGACGAAAAAGTTTTCATGTTCTTGTTATAGTCTAGCTTTGGGAAGAATATTTCTCCAGACTCCCCTAAAAGACAAGCTAAAAGACAAATTTGACCTGACTCCTCTGGTGAAACGAAATACCTTTTTATATTCAAAGGACTTGAGAATGGTTGCTTTTTTGCCAATCTCTCCATAAACCCAAAAGGAAGACTTCCATTGGAGAAAGCAACATTTGCAAACCGAGCTGTTGTAATATTAAGCTTATCTGAATAGGCAAGTATTAGGTCTTCCATCAGTTTCTTAGAAGCCCCCATAACATTCACAGGGTTTGCAGCCTTATCTGTGGAAACACAAAAAAAGTACTCAGGAGGGTTCTCAACGAGTAAATCTAATAGGCCTTTGGCTCTAAGTACATTATTTTGAACCATTGCCTCGATTGAAAAGTGATCTTTTTCACTTCTTACATGTTTATGTGCTGCAAAATTTGCGACTATATCAAATGGACCCGATGCTAAAAACATCTTTTCAAAAACTTGATCTGCAAAGTTCATTGGATAAGTAATCAACTCATCCGGTACATTCAAACCTTCTCTACTTCTTAAGTCTCTTACAAGCTCGGTTAGACCATTTTCATTAATATCTACTACATAAAGAGATTTGAGATTAAACTTTAATAGCGCTTTGATAAATGAAGAACCAATTGTTCCAGCTCCTCCTATAACCAAAGCTCTTTTCCCATCCATTTTATCATTTAATGAGTGCTTATAATTATCTAAATCTTGCTTGAAAAGACTCTCTTCTCTTCCAGTTACGTGCTTGCTTATAAATTGATTAAGGTCGAAAAGTTTATTCATTGTTTAATTTAATTTTTGAAAGTGTTTCTAGTGAGTTTGCAGGATGCCAATTTAATTTATCCCGAGCAAGATCATCATTGAAAGTTAAATCTCGGGTCATTTTCTTAAAAACTTCATAATTCAGTGGAGAGAATGGGAAAATTCCAAAGAAAATGGAAAGAACTTTAACCAACCTTCCAGGCAAAGATGGAGAAGTCCGTCGATTCAATCTAGCAGTCAACACTCGATCAAGTTCTTTAAAAGAAGGATGTCTTCCATCTGTTAAATTAAAGATTCCAGATTTATCTTTATTTTGAAGAACGAGGTTTGGAAGGTCATTAGCGACAACAACACTTTTTCTTGCTTTACCTTGATTAATCAGAAAAAATCTTTTCCTTTTTATAGCAGATATCATACTACCCAAATTACCTGGAGGATTGTCTCCTACAATTAAAGGTAAGCGGAGAATCAGATAATTTACTCCATTCTTCGTAGACCAATACTTCACGAACTCTTCAGCTTTAATTTTACTTAAAGCATAGGCTGTATCACCGTTAAGAGAGGTCGATTCTCTTATATTGTCTCCATATTCCAAACCATATACACTTACACTACTTATTAAAACAAAGCTCTTCGGATAAGAACCACTTGCGTCAATACCGGCACATAAATTCTTGGTTCCATCATAGTTTATTTTAAAAAATGCAGCCTTCTCCTCCTCAGTTTTGGGTATGACATGAGCCTTTCCAGCACAATGAATGACCATATCAAATTCACCGGTCAATTCCGGTGCACTTGCACTTAAATCACAATTGAAATCCGCATTGCCCAGGTCGAGGCTTTTGATCGAATCTCTAGACATTTCTTGTCTAAAGATCTGCCCTAAAAACCCATTGGCGCCGGTTAATAATACCCTTTTCAAATTCTCATCCGTTTTCAAGCAAAATTACGATATCCAAACCTTATTTCCTTATGAATGAATCAGCTTTAAAACTATTCATTAATCCACTCCTTTGATCTTGGGTCTAGCTTTCGTTTTAATGGCAAAAGCCATGAGCGTACACTTTTTGGAAATAAAACAAGAATTACAGGAACAAAAACACCTAAATAAGCCTTCAACCCAAAATTCAAACCCCTAACTCCTTTAAAACCTATAATAGCCTGATCCCAAGCTTGCTTTACTTTTTTTGAATACGAACTAGAATCATCCTCACGATAAAATAAAAGAGCCTCCGGTAGATTCGAAAATTTAAGTCCCGCCTTTGCACAGCGAAGCCATAAATCATAATCTTGTCTTCTTTTTAAATTTGAATCGTAAGAACCTAGTTCTAAAATCTTTGATTTCCGAAAACAAATGGTAGGATGTATAACCGGATTGGTCCATATCAAATTTAAAATATCCTCATTGTTTAATGGTACTACCATCTTTTCCTTTATCCTACCTTTCGAATCAATCTTCAAAGCTTGACTTCCCAAAATCATAACCTCTTGATTATTCTCTAAAAAGTGAATTTGCAATTCAAACCTATTCAACATAGCAATATCATCAGCATCCATTCTAGCCACGATATCATACTTGCATGCTTTGAGCCCTTCATTCAATGCCTTACCCAAACCCATATTGAAATTTAGTTCAATTCTTTCAAGCGGTAGTTTGGATTCAAACGATTCTAAAATTTGCTGTAGCTCATGTGGAATTGGACCATCTTGAACAATAACTAATTGACTAGGGGATAAAGTCTGATCTGCTAGACTGTTTAGGCATTCAACGAGAAAATTCGCCCTAAGAGTTGCATAAACACTCATAAGTACTGTAAACTTCATAGACTTAGCCATCCTAGCCTACGTTTACCATCATGAACAGTATCAAAATAGACCTTATTTAAAACAACTCTGGGATGTAAATCACATCTATTCTCCTTAAAAAACTTTAGAGGGTGATGAAATTCAGCCAAGATGTCATTTCTTCCTGATGAATTCTGAATACAAATTAATCTTTGAAAGCCAAATTTATCAGGATAAGTATCGGTAATCAACGTTTCTTTGTCATAGGATGGATGACCATCTCCGTATGAAAGTAAAGTAGACTCAAAAGGTTCTAAACATGAGCTATTGGTATCTAAAATATAGTAATGATCTCTACCATCTTGATTTCTCATGTATCCTATTAAACTAGTATCATCAACCCAAGAATAATGACTTATCATTTCATTTGAAGGCAATAATCTCAGGTTTTGACCATTAGAATCGGCAATGAATAAACGATCAAATTTTCGATTCTTAAAAAAATATCGATGCAAGAAGACAAATTTCTCACCACTTGGAGATATCATAATGTGATTAACCCAATGTTTTGAAACCTCAAAAATAGATTGTTGATCTATAGCTATGATTTGTGATAAGCTTATCAATAAAACTGAATCACCTGTTTTGATATCAACCTTCCAAATTCCGTCATTTTGATAATCTGATATTTCGTTTTCATTTAGCTCTGCTAAATTAAAATATCCATAATCTGGCCTCATCGTTCTAAGACGTCTATAGTTTAGCGATAAGAAATATTCTGTTTGGAAAGAATCTTGAACGGGAAGATCAAATCGCTTTTTGATTTCCTTTGTATCACAATTGACTAAAATGGATTCATAAGATAATCTCAGTTCGTTAAATACATTAAATATTATGTGCACATTGTCAACCCATTGGAGCCGACAGCCTTGCTGCCAGTTGTAGGCATAACTTTGACCAATTTTTTGATAACTCTTTGTTTCAAAATCATATGACACTATTTCAATAGCTTGGCTTGGCTTAGGGCTCTTTGCAGTATCCAACGAACTAGCACAAAAAATCAGTTTTTCACCTTCTTTATTCACTGGACTTTTGTCATAATATCCAAAAAAAGTAGACATCCCTCGATATGAAATGAAGTCTAATTCCTCTAGTGAGATGGACTTTAACTTTTTTCGAATTTTAGCAAAAAACAAAACTTGATGTACCCATAAATAAAACCATTTCGCATGCTTTTTTATATATGGTATTCGTGTAAGTAGTCTAGCTATTCTCCTTATCATGAAGCTTTATTTGGGCAATGAACATATAAATGGAAGAAATCTGACATTAGATTAGCATAATCTGAATCCTATCTTTTTGCTATTTATCTAATACTTGTGTGTATAGACTTAAATAATCCCTTGAATTTTTCTTTGCTGTAAACTTTTGGGAAATCTGATTACTACATAGTTCACTTAAAAACATCAAGTCTTCTCTTTTCATAGAACGTAAAAGCTCCAAGAGTTGCACTTTATTAAGCGGGTCGAAAAAATAACGATAATCTAATTCTTCGAATAACTCTTTATGCGATTGAATATTACTGAGCAAAACTGGCAGACCGATTGACATAGCCTCTAAGACGCTATTTGGAAGGCCTTCAGATAGCGAAGAAGATATATAACAATCAGCCATTGAATAATATGATTCAACAGCCCCAACATGCCCCATAAAGCAAATATTTTCTCCTGAAAGAAGCCTTAACTTTGGCTCTTCAGGCCCACTGCCAAGAATTATTAGGTAGTAACCTTCACTTTTTAATTCGTTAAAAGCATGGACGAGAATTTCTACATTTTTTCGGGATATTAGGGATCCAGACGTAATAAATACAATAGCGTCTTCGCTTAACTTATTGAATAAATTAACCTTTTGCTTTTTATAACCTTTGTTAAATTTAATTAGATCAACCCCATTTTGAATTACGAGCGGATTAAAATTAATATAAGACCTCCAGATATGTGAAATATTATTCGAACAGGCTACAATATTCTTAAGTCTTTTTACAGACCAAACATGCAGTTTAGCCATAATCCATCCCTTTGTTCGACCAAATTTAGATGGGTAATCATAAAATGGATCATTTCTTAAACTTACAACAGTAGGCACCAAAGTTGGAAACAATGCTAAAAGGAAGTCAGAATGTATTCCTTGGGTATGTACAATATCAATAGAATATTGTTTTACAAGATTCTTCACTCTCTGATTACGTGATAAAAGCTCTGATAATAAGCTAGAATCTAAATTGATTATGTTTAGATTTTTATGGCTAGCAAGAAGCTCTGATTTCATTGAATCACTTGGAATATCCTTAAGAACCAAAACTAAAATCTCACTTTTCGAGGGTAAATTCCCTATTAAATTAATTAGCTGATTAATTGGTCCCTTTTTCTTAAGCGAAGGCACGAAATACCCGATCTTCATTCTTCTATGTTCTTTTGGTTTGGGATATTTTTTGAATATTCTGAGTATATAAATACTGAGATTAAAGCTATAGGTATAAAAACCGATATTTTTTCACTGAAATTGCGAGAATACGTCAAAAAATCCATGAGAAAAACAATGTAAGATCCAAAAGCACCTAATGCTAAAGTAGAAAGTCTACTTCCCATTTTGGTATTTGCATATACTTTTCGCACTTGCTTGAACAAAGCATGTATTAAAAAGAGATAAAACAAAAGACCTAAAACACCAACTTGAATAAAAGTAAAAATAAGACCCGACCTTCCTCCATAACCCACACCATATTTCTCCAAAAGAATTTCCTCCTCACTTAGATATACCCCATAATATTCTGAGAATCTAGACATCATAATATCTGCAGGGCCCTTACCGAAATAAATATCCTTGGTATCAAATTCCCTCTTAATTAAAAAAAATACTTGGAAGTAGACTAAGCCTCGTGAGAAAGAATCATTACCTCCTAAATTCTCATCTTCAACCTTAGTGAATCGAGTAGCATAATCAGTCAAATACTCAAAATCAACATCCCCTCCCATTTTACCTGCAGGATTCAAACTCGGATTCAATCTAATTGCTACATATAAAAAAATCATCAATGCCAGGAAAATTCCTGAAATGTTCCGAATGGCCTTCGTTGAAATTTTCAAGCCCTTTCTTTTAGAGAACAGGAAATATTGGATTAATATTAATAGTGGTGTATAAAGAACAATTCCCCTTTTCTCTCCAATAATAGCAAATGCCAGAAAGCCAATAATTAACCACAAATACTTTTTCTTCCTTTCGGCCAAAAAGAATGAAAAAGAAAAAGCAATTCCGACTAAACTGAAAACAGTGGTTAAACTTCCCCCAGAAACAGCCATTGAGCCAATGTAATCTTCTTGCTGTCCTATGGTAACCAACTTTTGAAGATTGACCAAAATTTGACTTAAAGACAAAAAAATGACATATGCTACTAGATTTCTTTGGTTCTCTATTTTAAGATTCAAATTCCAAAAGAGATAGAAAGCGGCTACGATAAACAAGTATCTTCGCCAAAAAAGTAGTACCTGAAAAATTGTTTTGTCATTCAACCAAGCGGAAATACAACAAACAACTAAAAAGGCCAGCAAATAAGAAATACCAGGAACTCTAATTCGACCATTTACAATAATGGAATATAACAGCAATCCCCAAATTTGGAGCTCAATAAATTGCCTGATAAAGTCGTAATTAACACCAATAATCAGAGAAATAGAACCAGCAATAAACGTTACTGTCATCAAGAGATAAAGGTAAAAGCTAGTATCTCTAAATTTAGGATAGTAACTAATGATAGGTATTAAAACGAATAGGAACAGAAACCTAGCGCTAGGTTCGTATAAAAACATATTACCCTTTTAGTAAATTTTGTATCTCTCTTACTCTATTAATCCAAGTATATTTTTGAAGAGCCAAATTTCTTGCATACTCACCGACTTCATTAGTATGATCGTTTAAAGCATCTTGGAATGCAGCGAATAGACTTTCAATATTTTCTGGATCAGCTAAATATCCTGATTTCTTATCGGTCAACACCTCTTTTATGGGAGTATAGGCTTCGCAAACGATCTTTCGTCCAGTAGCCATATATTCAAATACTTTCAAAGGAGAGCAGAACTCCATTGTTGATATTGCACTCGACCATACACCTATCAATATATCCGCGGCATATAGATAAGTCAAAACTTCCGAATGAGGTACGTACCCTTTAAATTCAACGTTTTCAAGTCCTTTGTCTTTGCATAGAACTTCATAATGGCTTATGTGCTCTACTGGACCGCCTACTATTAGAAAATTGTAATCACCGTATCTTTCAGCCATTGCAATAATTTTCTCAATTCCTCTATCAAGACTGATATTACCAACATATACCGCATAATTTTGAGATATTTCCAATCGGAGATTGTTCTTTGCATCTCTTATAGATATTGGGTTTTTAAAAGCAGAGTCGCTCACAGCATCGTGAAGGGCAAAAATCTTCTTAGTTGGTAGACCAATATTCTGCCATGAGGATTTAAGGCTTTCACTAATTGTAATTATTGCCTTCATCTCTGACTTTCTAGCAATTTTTTTAAAAATCACCTTTTTTACTTTGTCCAAGAATGGTCTTCTATGAAGGATGTTATTGTGTAATTCAGTTATAACTCTTTGCTTTCTTAAAATTAGTAATATCGATATTAACGGATCTCTTAAAAAGAATTGTCCTCCTTCATATTTTGAAATGAGTTTATAAATCCCTCTAAGTGATCCGAAGCCCTTTCCAAGGCGTTTGTTTTGTTTAAAAAAATCAAGGCTAAATTTTGAATAGACACTATATCTAGACGATAAAAATTCAAAATTATCAGCTTTAGAATTCGAGATTGGCAATAAAAGCGTTACATCATATCCAATCTGTGAAAAAGCATCACACATAGCTATCACCTGTACCATGTTTGCCATCTTTGAATCAAGAGGATTGGTGTGAATATAAATTAGGCTAGACTTTTTCATTTGAATCAAGATTCACTTCAATTGCTCGATTTTTATTTTTAAAAGGAAGCTTGCTTTTTATTTTCGAGAATGAATAACTAGCCAACGAAATTATTTCCTGATAAACACCGAATTTTGAAAATAATAACATGAAGACAAGGCAAGTTGATAAACCATAAACAACGATTTGTATACTGAGCTCAGAAAAAACGAAAAGGTATTTGGTAAAAACTGACGTGGCGTTAAACCAATTGACATCCCTTAAAAGAAATAAGGTTAAGGTTAATAAGCAGGTTGCAATGACAAGCTTTAATAAAAAAATCACTACAAATTTCTTTTGACGAAAAATTTGAAGAAAGGTATGATATATCAATATCACGGCCATAAGTATATAGGTCAGAGAGATCGATGCCGAAATACCAGCTAATCCATAACCTTTATTTATTAATAATATACTTAAACATGTCGCAATTAGAATCCCAAATATCACAGACTTAATTCTTAGGCCTTGTTGATTCGTAACATTTAAATAATTATAAATAAACACTCGAGTATTGTACAAAATAATCGAGGCGAATAAAATTAACATCAGATCAACACTAGCCTGAAATTTAGTTAAGAATAGATTTATTGCAACATTATAGATTAAAAAGGCAACTCCTACTACCAATGTGCAGAGCAGCAAAAAAATAATTAACGTTCTCTCAAAATACTTTTGGAAGTAATCATATGATTCAATTCCATACTTACCCGCATCAAGAGCCATTTTTCTACTTACAGTAATACTCAAAGCTTTCGCAAAAGGAACTTTTTTTACGGCAATCAGGCCCAAAGCAAAACTTAAAATGCCTACTTCAATATTTGAAAAATAATAGACTGCAATTAGGACACCTAATGACAATAATACACCATCAAGGACTTTGCTTGTAAACATCAGACCACCCGTTTTGAACAAAGCGATGGTTTTTACTTTCGAAAGATGGAAAACAAATTTAGGCCATCCCACCTTAAAGAAAATAAACAAAAACCCTATTATATGACCAAACGCCATTGATAAAAGAACTCCATTAATACTAAAAAAATAAGCTAGCACTAAAGTGGAAAGAGGTAAAATTGTACTATTAACAATTTCAAACTGACCATAAACAATAAATTTTCCCTCTGCTCTTAAATAAGCATTCAAAAAACTTGAAATATTAGAAGATAGTACAATTACCGCACTCAACCCAAGAACGGTAATATTCATTCCCTCGCCAAAATTCACACCTATAATCCAAAGAAGAAACAGTACTATTATGGAAAGAATAGTTGTAATAGAATAATTAGTAAATATTACATTGTATGTTAGCCTTACATCTTCCAAATCATTTCGACCGTAACTAATTGGAACTTCTCTATTCAAATTCATTAACATTCCTAGGCTGCTGTAGCTCATGTATTGAATAATTGTATTTACAATTGCAAGTAAGCCAAAGTCTGAAGGCCCCAGTACCGAAGCCACTACCATATTACTAGGTATTGAAATTAACTTGCCCAAAAAAGCTGAGATAAATACAAGTGATCCTACATTAATAGCTTCTTTTTTTTGGTCGCTAATCATAAGTAAAATAACAACACCTATTTAATGCAGTAAACGAGAATAATAGTCATAAAAATATATGTAATATTTAATGGAGAGATAAGCCTTTACAAATCTTTACTAAAAACTAAATGGTATCCAGCAGGAAAACTATACATCCCCTTATCTGGTATATCTTGGAAATTCCTATACTCCAGAACAATAGGTTCTTCTGTCCCCTTAAATATCCTTGCCAGCTTGGTGATTTTTATGGCGATTCTCAACAAGGTTTTAGAAAAAATGATCCGCGATTCCCAAGTTAATAATGTATTGAAGACAACTCTCAAATAAAACCAGGGAGTATGTACTACCTGTATTTTATCTAGCTTAAAGCCTAAATCAAGAAAGAGCTTTTGATAGAAAAAATGAGTATATCTACCATAATCAACTGGTACTTGATGTAGTTTAATTATAAATGGAACAGCAACAATAATCTGACCATCCTCTTTCAAAATTCTTTTAACCTGGCTCAAAAACTGTCTTGGATTTTCCAGATGTTCAATCACGTTTGACAAAAGCAAATAGTCAGCCACATTGTCTCTAACAAAATCCTGAGTACCCAAATCCCCAGCCAAATTCACTTCCGGATACGGAAAAATATCACTAGCAACATATCTCCCCTTGCTTTCAAATAGTTGTTTTAAATCAGCCCGTCCAGCTCCAATATCAATAACAACATCCTTTTCTTTGACAGTATCAGCAACTTCTTTGTAGAACTTCCAATTAGCTCTTCGCCATGCCGTTCCAGCATTATCGCCTCTGAGTTTTACCTCAGATGGATTTATATCTACACGTAAATCATTGAACTGGTAACCTTGGGTAATCTTGGTAAATTTCTCACCACAGTTGGAACAGCAAATGTCCATTGCATTTTCTTCAAACGACTTCTGACATTTTGGACATTGAATTAAATCGAATACTTCAGTTTTCATATGCAAAATTATTGAGGAGAAATTCTAAGATAAATCTTGGTGGTAGTTTAGAGTGTCCAAGATTTCTTCTACTCGAAGGCAAGCATTACCATCCGGCTTAAAAATCATAGACTTCAAAAAATCATCAAGATCAGGACTTTCATTTTTTGATCCGTGATCAATATACCTTTCAATTTCAGAAGAGGATGAAGTGTAGTGAATGCCTAACCTCTTTTTACCGAACATATCAGGCGACTTTTTCTTAAAGAACTTTTGTATATCTGGACAAACAACCTCCTTTTTTCGAATTAAAGCCTCAATGAGGGTGGTTGAGGAGTAGCCAGCAACCACCACACTTTCATTTATTAATTTTTGAACACTGCTATTGTAGGATGTCTGTATATTCTTAGGCAATTGCCCATTATTGGTTAAAGTACATAATTGTTCAACGAAAGCAATTGATTGTGGATCTGGTTTTGACTTAATTGTTAGTTTTATGTCTGGTCTTTGCATTGCCAAGGTGATAAAGCACACCTGAAATTCGATTAAAGCTTTTTCGAAGCTTTCCTTCAGGTTGATATCTTCTAACAAGTATTCACTTTTATTCTTAGGATCGAAAGCGAACAATACCATTTGCTTTGAATTGCTATCGAAAACAGGTTTTTCCTTAATTAAATAGTCAAACCTAGGCACACCGACAACGGCCGTTTTATCTGCACTTAAGCCAGGTAAATTGGATTTGACAAGAATATCCCGAATGCCTTCATTGTAAAATAATATCTTATCGGCCAGAAACTGCTTGGTAGTATAGAATATCTCAATCACATCGTTATTCCTATCCATAGGAAACATTCCTTCTTTGTAGAGCACCACTGATGGAATATTGTGCTTACGAGCTGCTCGAAACATCTCTTGCTGCGTGACATAAACGAAGTTGCCCGAAAGGATGACATCGAACTTCAACTTTCTCTGTAAATAAGGAATACATTTATCCCAAAAAGCCCTCAATGCATTTAGGGCTTCATCGTCTTTGGTCTTGACATGGTAATTGGCATCGTTGAGTTCATCTCCGTAAGGCACAAAATGCTTGAGCACAGGGCGCAAAAGCGGTCGGGGAAACCTTATGTACTCAAAGTTTTTCCCATATTTCTTAAGCGCCTCGACATCATCATTGAAAATGGGCTTAGACAAGTACAGCACTCGCTTGCCCCTTTCTTTACTTACCGGTTCTGCTCTTGAAAAAATGTAGAGCACCCAGAAAACTCCTGGGTAAAACCTAATGCCAAGAAATACCCTAATCAGTAAGAATGCTACTCTCAGCAAATCCTTTATGCCTTAGTAAAATTGTACAACGCTTTAGCTCCGTTTGACTTGGAGTTTGCCTCGTGGTCTGAAGCCTTCAACAACCATTCTAACAGTAGATCTACTTTAGAGTTATCCATCTCTGCATCCCTTAAGGCGTTGGTCAACCGCTTTTTCATATCGAAAACCATACCTTCTCCCACGGCCTGTTCCTGTCTGAATGTGTGCCAAGTAAGGCCAAGATTAAGCTTATTGGCCCATTCCTGCATATCGAAAGGAGATATAAAATGCTTATCCGTAAGGCTCATTGGAACATCAAAAAGAGTCTGCAAAGTCATCCAGACATAACCCCTGATGTTTAAGAAAGAAGGACAAGTTAAAATCAGATGCCCCCCCGGTTTCAAGTGTTGACTTAATCTATCAATTGTGGCAAAAGGATCATCCGTATGTTCGATCACCTCTTGCATTACAATACAATCGTATACTCCTTTTGTATCTTCAATAGATGCAACGGAGAAACTCAGACCTTCTATTTGATGGTTTTCATTGGCTGTCTTAATAGCAGAATCTGAATAATCACAGGCTTCTACAGACGCTGCACCTCCGTTAGCGATGGCAGCTGCTGTGTCGCCTATGCCACATCCTATTTCCAATACGGTCTTGCCCGACCAATCTAATTCATCAACCACCTTTTTGGTGATATCAAGGGTGTCGAAGGTGAAAAATTTCTCCTTGCCTTTGGCGTATACTCCTTCGTAAATTTCTTGTAAATCTTTATTCTTCATGGTAATTAATTGTCGATCTGATTGAGAAAATATTCCGCTACAATGAAATCTGTGATGTTGTCTATGTTGGCCGAACGTTCGGTAGACATCACATATGGTATGCAGCGTTTCCCCTTAAATGTATTTTCATTCATGAATACATCTCTCTTGGTGGCATAAATGGCCCCATTAACGATGTATACCGGTGGTAATTCTTGTCTAGGCGGGTTTTCCAGACCGGTATCTATATAATCTTTGAGCAGACCATCCTCTATAGATTTCATTTTAATAGGATGGTAATTATCCACATCTACTATACTGATGATGCTGTCGGCATCTGAAGCGATCAGTTGTTCCAATGAATTATCAATATCTTCCGCGAGGCGCAATGGAGCGGTTGGCTGAAGCATAACTATGTAATCATAGGTAAAGCCCATCATTTTCTCGTAAGTACTAACTGCATGCTGTATAGTGGGTATAGCAAGCGCGGTATCATGAGACAATTCGGGTGGGCGCATAAAAGGAACTTTTGCCCCGAAAGTTTCTGCTACTTCTTTGATCTTTTCACTGTCAGTAGACACGATCATGTCTGTGAGCAACTTCGATCCTAGACCTGCTTCAATGGTATAGGCAATCAATGGTTTTCCATTCAAAGCCTTGATGTTCTTGTCCGGAATACCTTTAGAGCCTCCACGGGCAGGTATTACACCTAGAATTCTTTTTGTCATAGCAATGGAAGTATCTGGTTAGACTTTAATCTCCTTTTCTTCCCAGTTGAACACTGTTTCACCGTTGGCCAGTTTGCTCGCAAAACGACCTCTGAAATAATCTCTATTTCTTAATTCAGCTTTAGAAAGCGACCTTTCTGCATTTCCCCATGTGATATCGTAATTAGGAAATTTATCGGCCAAGTAGCTTTTCATATCTTCTTCTGAATATTGGCTAAACGCTTTCAGCTCGCTTACATGTTCCGGACGCACAGATACTGGTCCATCTTTGGTTTGATCTGCTGGCAACACGGTGAAGTGCCTTTCTATTACCTCTGCACCATATAATACCGATGCCAATGTTCCTAAAATACCATCACGTTCTATCAAGCTATGATCACTCCAGCCAACCGAATCGCAATACTTTCTTAAGTAGTTCATTCTAGCGAGGTGAAACTCATCCAAAGGAGTTGGATACATAGTTACACAATGCAACAATGAAAAGTCAGAACCTTTAAGTATAGCCGCTGCCTGCTCTATCTCCTCATTGTAAGTGGCTCCGGTTGAAACAAAAATCTTATCAAAGGTATCTTTCACTTCCCGAAGCAATGGTGGCGAAGCACAATCATAACTGGCCACTTTAATCTGGTCAAAACCAACCTGTTTGATAGCTTGAACTGAATCTCGAGTGAACGCTGTTGTCAACGGCTTAATACCCACTTTCTTACAAAGATCTACGAATTCTGCCTGCAGCTCCATGTTAATTTCAAGCCCTTTCATCCGGTCGTACTCTGCTTGATACGGGCGCTTGATGGTTTTGACTTCACCATCTTTTTCTATCCCCTCCTCAAATCTTTCCCTATAAGTGACCATATCGGCAAAAATGGTTTGAATTTTTGCATAGTCTGCTCCACTTTCCTTAGCGGCATGCACCATGTCTTTTAGTATTTCAAAGTCACCATTGTGATTCTGACAAAACTCAGCAATGAATATCATGTTGTTAATGTTCTTTTTTTTCTTAGAATAAAATTTGAGGTGGCAAACACTCCATCTGTCCTCAAGTGTCCCGTTTTCAAAAGCTGATTTTCAATTTCAACTTCTGAATTCACAAAGTCTATTGCCTTTAAATAAGCCCCAAACGGGCTTTCGCAGCGCTCCCCTACTCTCAATTCCTGAAGAACATCAGAATTATGAAGCATTTCGAACGAATCGTTCCTAGAAAAGGCAAATATACGCGAATGATGAACAAGTGCATCAGATATTGTACCCATACCGGGTCTGATACATACCGCCATACAATCGTGAAACATATCACTGGTAAAAGTAGCCTTTTTAATCCAAGAAGGATAGCTCTTCGGTAGGACTCTGGGCTCTACGTATAAATATTCTGGAGGAGCCGTGTTTGTACCAATAATCTCCTCAATTGCCTGTCTTGTCTGTTCTTCTTCTTCCCCTCCTAGTCCGCAAGATATTAATATCGACCTACCTGACTTTTCTTTAAGAAGATGAGAATATTTGTAAAGGCCTACTGGAAAAAATCTTGTTTTGTCTTTTACCTCTGGAGTTGCAAAGTATTCATTACCTGCCATTTCTGGTTTATACTTTGTCAAAATATTTTTTTGTGATTGCACAAACTCACTCAATCCATTTGTTTCTTTTGAGTTTTCAAAAACTTCATGCCAAAGGAAGGATCCCGTTAGCTTAGTATCTGGTCTCACCTCTAATACTTGAAGAATATTATCGCTCCAAACCACATCATATTTATCAAGATCGGGCAATTCAATTGTTTGCCAATCCTTATTGTACAACTCTACAGTTTTAGCTTCAGCTTTTTGGGGATAATAAAAATCAGTGGTTCTTACATTTGGATGATTTACAAAAAATGAACAAGGTTCCCATCTCCATAATTTTTCAAGATGGGCCAAAGGTAAAAAGGCATCAATATTACCTTCAAAACCACTTTTCAACATAAAAGAGGCAATTGCCACAACCCTTCTGGTATGACCTAATCCGTTTGAACAAGCTAAAACTGCAATATTCATCGCTACCAGCTTATACCTGAATATAATTCTAAGGATTCTAATTCCTCAGTTCTAGCTAAATCCAAGATTGAAAGATTCTTCGTTGAAGAAAATGCATAAATTTTATCTAAATCATGCTTTGGCAATACTTGTGTTATTAATAATAAATCGCTTTTCTCAAGTAATTCTTCAGTTGTATTACATAGTATCTGATTAATATGAGGCAAATGTTTGAACAAGAACTCTTTATTTTTTCCAATCAATCGAGAGGTATTGACATTTCTATCATAGACAATCACCTCGCTACCTCTACCTATCAATCTTTCTACTAATTCTAAACTTGGGCTAAACCTCAAGTCATCAGTTCCCTCCTTAAAAGAGAGACCATAAACTCCAATTCTAATTTTTCCCGAGCTTAGAATTCGGTTATATACTGACTTTGTATTGATTCTATTACTCCGATCAACAGCCTGTAATATCGGTAGATCTAAATATTGATCATGTGCAATTGCTTGTAGAGCTTTTAAGTCTTTTGGTAGACAGGACCCTCCATAGGAAAACCCAGGTTTAAAGTATTTAGGAGATATATTTAAGTCAGTATCTTTGACAAAAAGATTCATCAATTCGTGACTATCTACTTTTAGCTCTTTGCACAATCGACCTACCTCATTACCAAAAGCCACTTTCAAAGCATGAAAAGAATTGTTTAAAAACTTAATCAACTCCGCAATTTCAACATCTACTTTAAACACTGGACAAGTCAAAAACCCATATAAATCCTCAATAATCTGAGCTCCCTTATTGCTTTTTGATCCAATTACCGTGTAAGGTGGTGCAAAAAAGTCACTAATGGCATTGCCTTCTCTCAAAAATTCGGGATTTGACACAACCGCGAAATCTACATCATGTTTTTTACCAGATATTTCTTCGATGGTATTGATGACCTTCTGATTTGTTCCAGGCATAACAGTGGACCTAATCGCTACTGTATAAAAAACATTCTTTTCCTTTAAAACTCTGGCAATCTCAGCGCTTACCTTAATAATGTATTGCATATCAAGGTGACCCTCAGGAAGGTTAGGTGTTCCCACACAAAGAATAGCAATATCAGAATCATTTATAGCGTTTTCGGCACTCATTGTTGCCGAAATTACACCTCTTCCAATTCCATGTTCAATTAAAGAGTCAAGACCATTTTCAACTATTGTAGATTTACCCGAGTTAATCAAGCCTACTTTTTCTTCAGAAACATCAACCCCAATCACATGGACCCCTTGCTTTGCCAAGCAGCCAATTGAAACACACCCTACATAACCTAGACCAAAAACACTTACTTTCATTTCAATATTAATTCACTTGATTAAGTACTTTTTAAATAAGTACTGTAACAATTTCCATTTATTCTTTATTTCTCGGCTACACTTTTATCAAGGCGAAAGCAATACAAATCATTCAGCAGAGTTTGAAATTCAATATCTTTCATAAATCGGTCACCTTTAATTACTAGAGATTTTATTTTCTCTACCTCACTTTTGTTCATTCCATTTAGTTTGGAATTGACTAGTACGTTTTTTCTTCCTAAAAACTTGCGTAATAATTCCTTAGCCTTATGATTCGATATTTGTCTTGAATTTAATTGACCATCACTCGAGTCATCAACTGAGGATATAAACTCGTTTACTGCCTCAACAATAATTTCTGAAGAGTTCAAATTAAAGGCAAACCTCTCTTCAAGCCACTCAAAAGGTTCACTTTGGATTGAATCAACACTTGATATTTTTGTATTAATATATTGAATGACCTCATCTTCCGTACTGGTCCTTATACTCGCCTTAATTGGTAACAAAGTTAATAACTCTTCTTTCAAGCACTTAGGTAAATAAGAGATTGCTTTTTTACCTACCATTAGTGATTCGATTCCTGTGGTGCAATCCATGTGGATCATTTGTTCACAGGCAATAAGCCACGGCACAGCGGATTTCTCAAACAAGACTTTCACATTATCGAATGTCTCAAATTCTTTGACATAAGTTTCAAGGTTTTCCTCAGGATGTGGCCTAACAATTATGTTATAATCATAATGAAGAGCTAGTCTTCGTATCAAAGATTGATATTTCGATATTTTAAGCTTGTCTTGAGCAATTAAAGATTCTATGTTTTTAAACCTTTTGCCATAATTCTCCACTACAAAACTATCTCCTCTGAGGTTGTTACCAAACCCCATGTTTGTATTTATTAATATAAAACGCCCAAATCTATTCTTAATATCCTCTATGTCTTCTTTGTAGAACCCATGAAATGCTGGCTTGAGTAATTCAAACCTCGGATGACCTGAAACAAAACATGATGTTTTTTTCAATCGACTTTCTTGAATAAGTCTTTTTTGATACTCTCCCCAAAAAAATACCAAATCTGCTTTTTCGAAAAGTTTATCATGATAACGGCTTAAAATTGTGCTGTCATCCTCAAAATCAACTGCACCCTCTTCGTCTAAACTGACGATTAATCCTCCTTTAGCTTTTATCTTTTCATGCATCAATTCTGATACACCCAAATGAAAACCCTTGTCAAAATAAACAAAAGACTTACAAGATTGTATTGCTAGTTGAATGCTTCGCTTTGAGCCGACATAACAAATATGACCCCTTTTAGCAAATTGCATTGACAAATAGCACTTAAATAATAACTCTCGAGAGGCAATTTCTACAGGAAAAAGTATCACCATATGTTAACTGAAATAAGTATTATTAGTTAAATCGCAAATTTCACTAATTGCAAATCACTGGATTTTTCGTTCATGCTTGTTCTTTGAACTAACATTTTTTTTAATTAATTCGTAGAATCAGTTGAAAAAGTCAAAAAAATCATTGTTCGCTTGTTTATAGTCATTTATCTGTCCGATATCCATCCAATACTCCTCAATCGGAAAAGCAATTAACTTTTTACCAGAATAAAGTGCATCAGTCATTAAATCCGTAATATCAAAGTATTTTCCTTTAGGAATAAATTCAAGAAGTATAGGATTCATAACATAGATACCACCACTCACCCTAAAATCATACGTTGGCTTCTCAATTATTTGTTTGATTTGTATACCCTCAATATCCAGAACACCATAAGGCACTTTAATCTTATGTGTTGTACTTCCAATGGTTAAGTCACTTTCTGTTTCTAAATGATAGTTCAAAATATTCCTATAATTCAATAAGGTTAAAAGGTCACCATTCATAACCAAAAACGGTAGACTCAAATATTTCTCCAAATACTTAATAGCACCGATGGTCCCTAATCTTTTTTCCTCTTTAAAATATCTGATATTTAGACCAAATTTTTTTCCATTTCCGCAATACCTCTCAATATCATCATGCCTGTAACCAGTGCAGAGTATTATATTCCTAAACCCAAAAGTTCTCAATCTATTGAAAATAGTTTCTAAAATCGGCTTATTACCTACCTTTAAAAGTGGTTTTGGTGTATTATCTGTCAAAGGTGCCAATCTAGAGCCCAATCCACCGACCATTAAAACTACTGAGTTTTCCAGAGCTGGATATTCTTCTATACTAGTTGACCATATCAGTACATTTTCCAGTTTAAGATTAGTTTTGTTAACTACAGGAATCATTGAAACCCTATTAATTTTAAATATGGTCCTCGCTTGAGCTTCAGTAAATTCTCGCCCCAAAGAAATTGGATTTTTAAAATAAATATTCTCTATGGAATCCTCTGTAGTGGCTCCATTAAGTATTGCTCGCCTTAGATCTCCATCACTCAAAGTGCCTTTCAATGTTAAATTCGAGTCTACAACTAAAACTGCTCCTTTCTTATTAGAATCAATTATCAGCATACAATCACGTACCGAAGAAGACTCATTCACCAAATAGGGTTCAAAATTATCTAATTTAACTACCATGGATGAAGCTTTGAAAATATTCTTTTACACTATGTTTATATTGATCTCCAACCAAACTATCCCAAAGCTTGCTTTCAATATGTTCGGTATTATCGTAAGGATTCAGCTTTTCAAAAACACATTCGAATGATATACCGGACATTTCTTCAAACATCTTAATCAACTCATGTATTGTAAAAATGTCCCTACCAAGAAAATTATAATTGCCGTGAAGAGCACAGGTTTTATTTACGACTACATCGGCAAGCATTTTCGCACAATCATCTACATTTAGATATGCCCTTTTTAAGCTACCATTATTATTAAAATATAGTTGTCTATCCGATTCGTACGAACGTTTTAAATAGGCCATAATTCCCTTTTCTTGGTTATATCCATATAGATTTGACAACCTAATTATTGCAAACCTCTTAGGATCACAGCCTTTCTCAATTGCAAATTCTCCAAAAGCTTTACAAGTCGAATAAACGGTCTCAGGATTTCGAGGACTATATTCATGAGCCTCTTTCACGGTTCCAAAAACGCCTACAGTTGAAATCTGAAGCAAGAATGATTCCGTCACAGAAGCAAAATGAATTAGTTTATCTAAACCAATTGTATTTAAACTTAAACATAAATTTGATGGCCTAGTTACTTGACCAGTTAGATTGATGATAATTGAATCCTTAAATCCAAACAATCTTTTTAAGAGATCATCCTTCAAAAGATTTAATTCCAAAAAAGTTGCTCCATCAATATGAGGATTGATAAGGTCTGCGCAAAACACTTCATTACAACCTAATTCAATTAGGTACTTACATAATGGTCTTCCTAAAAAACCATTTGCCCCAACAACAAGAATCTTTCTATCCTTCAAAAAATACTTTCTGGATACTAATATCATCAAGCACTAATTCTTTGAGAACTTTAACAATCCTTTTGGCAGAATCACCTTCACCATAAGGGTTATTAATTTGTGAAACAAAGGCTCGAAACTCCTTATCAAAAAGTGCCTTTCTTATGGCCCCTTCAATTTGTTCACTGATATTTGGTACATCAATAACATTAGCCGCTCTCTCTCTACCCATCTGTCTATTGCCGATGTTTACTGCAGGAATTTTAAGAGTTGGAGTTTCATGAATTCCAGATGAAGAATTACCTACCAAAGCCCATGCATTTCTGTAAAGATTAACAAACTTTAGGGTTGGCAAAGATGGAATCCACTTTAACCCTGAACTTTTAATCTCTTGAATAATTCTGCCGTGACCTGCGTCATTATTTGGTAGGAGAATAATTGCTTGAGCTCCAACATTCTTTATTGCATCGATTGTCTGTTTTATTTGCTCATAGGATGACATAGCCTCCGTAGTAACCGGATGCTGAATAACCAAAAGAAATGGTTTAGAAAAGTCTATATCAAACTCCTCCTCAAGAAGGCGAGGTTCAAGGTGAGGTGTCTGAGTCAGGACATCAATTGAAGGACACCCGACTTGATAGATATCCTTAGGGTTTTCTCCTAATTTTATAAGCCTCTGTTTTGATTCTTCTGTTGCAGGAAAATGAATGTGAGAGAATTTACTCATTGCATGCCTAATGCTCTCATCTATACTACCGGTTACTTCTCCTCCTTGAATATGTGCTACTGGAATATTCATATGAGCTGCTGCAATTGTTACGGCAAAATTCCCTCCGATGTCAAACCCAGACAGAACTAAATCTGGCTTGGCCGATTCAAGTTCCCAAGTAATCGCCTCCAATATTCTTGACATTGCCCTGACCATTTCAGCACCAGAATCTTCGGCCCCTTCTTGGAACATTGGAATCTTTGCATTTATAATAAAGCCGTCATTCTCAATATAATTGACATCACTTCCATGCATATCCAATAAACATATGCCTGTTACAACTAAATGAATTTGAAAAAACGAATCCTTTTTCATTTCATCTAGAATCGGCTTATAGCGGCTATAATCTGCCCTTCGTTCTATTAGTACAAAGACTTTCATTTATATAATTAGTTTTTATTCAAAATCAGACCAACTTAAATGACTATCGCTTGGTATATCTCTTACTGCCTTCTTGCCTAGAATTGAATCAAAATGTTCAGCCAGTATCTCTCCTGTTCCTGGACGTTTAACCCATATATTCTCTTTGCTTAATGTATCGCCAACACGAATTGGAGATATACTGACTACAGAGGCAAATGCGAAGTCAATTGTTACTTTTTCCTCTTTCAATGGTTTCTTTTCACCTCCTCTTTGTAAGGCAAGTATTCTTGAACCTTCAATTAATTCACGACAAGCTTTTTCATCCATAGAACAGACAATATCGGGTCCTTGACGATCCAAAGTATCCGTAAAATGTCTTTCTAAAATGGAGGCTCCAAGAGCAACAGCACCGAAACAAGCATGATTCGTTATTGTATGATCTGAAAGACCGAAAGGGACATCAGGAAAATTTTGAGCCATTTCCGTCATTGCCCCCAATCGAACAAGTTTGTCTGGGGTTGGATATAGATTTGTAGTATGCAATAATGCATAAGGTACACTATATTTATTCAAAACATTAACAGACTTTCGAATGCTATCTATAGAGTTCATACCAGTACTCATGATTATCGGTTTTCCAAAAGAGGCAATATGAGCTAGCAAGGGTAAGTTATTACACTCTCCCGAACCAATCTTATAGGCTTCGATTTCCATTTTATGCAGCCTGTCAGCTGCCGCTCGTGAAAAAGGCGTGCTTATAAATATCATTCCTTTTGATTCCACATATTTTTTTAGCTCAATTTCATCTACTTCACTAAGAGCGCAATCGGCCATTATTTCATAAATGGACTTATCAGAATTTCCAGGAATAACTTTTTTTGCCTCAGCACTCATCTCATCTTCCACAACATGAGTTTGATGTTTAACCACTTCAACTCCAACTCTCGCAGCAGCATCTACCATTTGTTTAGCTATTTTTAAAGAGCCATTATGATTTATACCTATTTCTGCTATCACCAATGGTGGATGATCTATTCCTATTTCTCGATTTGATATTTTAAAGTTCCGCATAAAAAAACTATTTACCAGATTGACCAACCTCCGTCTATTATAAGATTATGACCAACTACATATTTACTCTCATCACTTGCTAAATACACAATGCCTCCTCGCAATTCTGACTTATCACCCATGCGACCTGATGGGTTAAGCTGATTAAACCTAGAAAGAAACGGTTCCTCGTGTCCGTTAAAAATACCTCCTGGGGTAATTGCATTAACTCTTACACCTTTATCAGCCCAAAGAGCACCTAGATATTTTGTCAGAGCAACTATTCCATGTTTACTAACGGAGTATGCTACTGGCTGCTTGATCCCTGTCCCAGGGTACATTTTATGGTTCGGGCTAACGACACCATAAAGAGAGGCAATATTTATTATGCTTCCAGATTTTTGCAACAGCATTTCCTTACCTACTACTTGACAACCCAAAAATGCTCCTGTAAGATTTACTTCCATCATTTTAGACCAAGCTTGCTGCGAAAAATCCTCAAATTCAACATCAAATCCTTCCATTTTAGACTGATTCGTGAAACTTGCATTATTGACAAGAATATCCACGTTGCTTGAACTAGCCTTTATAGTTTTAATTAAATCAATCCAAGACTCTTTTTGCGTAACGTCTAAGACATACGCTTCACAATCTATCCCTTCAGCTAACAATTCATCTACAATCGAATTACACTTTTTTAAGTCCAAATCAGTCAGCCAAACTTTGCAACCTTGTTTACCAAGTGCCAAACTATGTTCCTTACCTAATAACCCAGCACCACCAGTTATTATCGCAGTCTTTCCACTGAGATCAAAAAAGCTACCTTCCATAAACTCTATTCATTAAAAACTCAACAAATTCGAAATCAATTGGTCTATCTATATCGACACTTCTCTCAACAGGCATCGGTGATATTTGCATTCGAGCCTCACTCCAATGATCATAATCCCATAAAGCTGACCTTTTGATTACAAATGCAGCAGGAGTTAAACTATATACGATAGGTGCATCTTGTCTCCTTGTAATTGGTTTATCAGACTTCTTAACAAGAGTCGCAAAACCGTCCATCTCTAATTCCACCATATTGAAATAAGGGTTTCTTTCAGGCTCATAGCCAGTGATTACAACATCAATTTGATTATTACCTATGGCTAATTCTATTGCCCTTTTTATATCCTCTGTCGTTTTCAACGGAACAGTCACATCTAGATCAACTAAATAATCAACCTCAACGCTATTCAGTTCTTCATAAGTGGAAACTATATGTCGAAAAACATCCCACTTAGAAGCACTATCTGAGGCTAAAGCTTCTGGCCTTTCAAAAGGGGAGTGAACGCCATTTCTTATTGCAATATCTTTAACAATTTCGTCATCTGTAGAAACAACAACATCATTGATTATGTCACAATTTCTAGCAGCATCAATTGTATATTCAACTAACGGTTTATTAAATAACATTTTGGTATTCTTACCCGGAACACCTTTTGATCCTTTACGGCAACAGATTGATGCGATTATCATAAACTATTTTTTTCATTATCTATCCCTATTGGCATTAAAGTTTCAGAAGAAAGTTTAATATTTTCGATCAATTGAATATTAAAAATCCCTTCACTTAGACTAGCGAGTTTAGTTCGTGATTTATCAATAAACAAAAAATCTTCTAATGCTCTCTTGAATCTATCATTCCGTATGCTATCCGAATAGTCTAAAATATCTATTGATTCTTCTGAGGATGTAAGTCTAACACGGGCTCTCGCCAAATCCCATTCTATTTCACCCATACTTCCAATTATTAACAAAGTCCGTCTTAACTGTTTTTGCAAATAGTCTAAATTCAAGGTGCCAATTATCCCTGAATTATATCTTAGGATTACAGATGCTATATCTTCTGTTTCTATTTCTAAGCTACCCGAGTTTTTACAAAGACCAAAAACCAAATTTGGTTTACCAAATAACAGAGTGATAAAATCTAATTCATGAGATAAATCTAATAGAACACCTCCTCCAAGCGCTTTTTTAGCACTATAAGATTTTTTGTAGTCAGTATTAGGTCTCCAATCAGGTAAATACTGACCAACTGACGCTTGGAAGTTAATAACCTTACCAATCGCATCTGAATTTAACAATTCTATGACTTTATTCAAGCCTTCGTCTAATCTCAAATCAAATCCTAATCGAATATCAATCTTACTTGACTTTTCCAAAAATAATAGATTCGATAATTGATCGGCTTTGTGACTTAAAGGTTTTTCACAATAAATTCTTGCTACGGAAGATTGAGCAATTCTTTTCAAATGATCTATGTGATCTGCAGTTGAAGAGCAAATCAAAGCATAATCATAAACAAAACTAAGGGCCACGTCTAGATCATTATGGAAAAAGATATTATCAGAAAAATCAAAAGCATTCAAATCTCTTTTGGTAACTACATGAATTTCACTTTCAGGCAACAAGGAAAGATTAAGCAAATGTCTTTTCCCAATAGACCCTAAACCAACAAGTAAAATTCTAATAGGCTTAATACTAAACAAGTTGCTGAAACTTATTATTGCTTCGATTTTTCCTCCAAACAAAATAGCCCAATGAAACTAAGGAAGATAAAACGAAAGAAATAAAGGTTATTATAAACCTATTTGGACTACTTTTAACCAAAGGAATCTTTACTGGCTCCAAGATTGTTAATACTGGCATACTTTCCTCAACTTTAATTTTAGCGTCTTCATATTGTTGCTGCAAGACCTGAAATAAACTAAAACTTAAATCATACTCAGACTCTATATTTTGAAGCTCCATTTTTTTCAAGTTATTTAAACTTCCTTGATTGGACTCCATAAAATTGGCTAGCTTCTTTTGAGTGTCAATAAATTGTTTTCTCCTAACCTCCAATTGAGACTCTATGAATTTGAGCTTTTTTGATTCCATCTGAGTTTCAAAATTTGCCAATTCTATTTTTAACTTGGTTGTAACCAAATGGGCTAGAAAAGCACTCCAGGATGGGTTTTGAGAGGTAACTTCCAAAGATACTATACTTGTATTTTTATCGTACTCTATGTTAATAGAATTTTTGAAATCCTCCAGAGCCTTAATCTCTTGCTCAGAAAGAGCTAGAATTTCGTTTCGAAGCAGGAAAGAGGAATTCTTTTCTTCAATATCATCCCCTTGAGAACCTCCTTTAAAAAGTCTTAAAACACCCATAGGCATAGATGCAACCTTAGACACTATCGAAGATTTTTGATATTTCTCAAAATAATCTTCAATAGTAATTTTCTTAGAAACATCTTCAAAATAATACATCGAATCTAATAAACTATACATAAAAGGGGTGCTTTTAACTATATCGGGATAAATTTCAGGATTGATTCCATTAGACTCTCCTTCTGGCAGACTCACTCCTGCAAGACCTGCCAAACCTCCCAATGATCCTAAAACAGAATTGCCTTGATTTGAATTTATCAACAAATCAGTTTTCGTAGCATATTCGTTCGGAATAGTTAGAGATAAGAAACCAACCAATATTGAAGTGATGAGACCTATGCCTAATATTACAAACTTGTAGTTATTTATGGTTTCTATCAGATCCTTGACTGAAACCTCTGATGGATTGAATTCTATGTCACTCATTATCGTTTCAGCTTGAATAAATTAATTATTAAGTACTTGTATAGCTTGAGAAATAACCAAACCTATTGTTGCCAAACCAGAGGCAATAGATACCCATCCTTGTGCACCTAAACCATCTTTAACAGGTTTTCTAGCTACAAAAATTGTAGTGCCTGGCTCAATTTTGGGGTAAAATTTTATAAACAAAAATCTTTTGGTTCCTCTTCTTGTGCCGTTTGGATATTGAACATAAGACCTACTCTTTTTAGCATTCTGGAGAAATCCACCAGATTGCTCAATATAATCTTTGAAATTAAATGACTTATCAAATCTCAAATTTAAAGGTGAGGTGACCTCACCTGCAACTCTAACAGTTTCTAATCTTCCAGGGATTGATATTACATCGCCTGGTTGAAGAATAAAATCATATTTTGACCCAGGATTTTTAAGAATCTCGTCTAGATCTAGTGCTACAGGCTCTTCATTTTTAATAGTTATATTCCTAATCAAGGTATCTTGTGCTGCTACGTCCTCAATTAATTCTTTTTTGATTTTACTCCCTATTTCATCATCGCTTGATGAGTTAACGTTGGAGCGATTTTCTATTTTGTTTAGCCTTTCTATCAATCGCTCTTGACTAATATTCTTTAATTCCGATTCTTCTGAGAGCAACTTAGAGCGCAATTCTTGCAAATACTCTTGAGTTATTTCATCATTTGATTTATTTGAAGAAAACTCAGTTTTCCTGATCAAAATTGCGCCTTCCGGATATGCAAAAGGTGTTAACCCATTTGCTCTAGTCAATAAATCCGATACTCTTTCGTCCTTTTTACTTATTGAATATGTGCCAGGCGCTGAGATTTCACCTTCAATAGAAACTTGTTGTTGGACCGTATATCCTGGGGTTCTTCTTACATAAACTTGATCAAAAGGCTCTAGCTCAATAATTCTATTCTCGGAATCTAACCCTAATTCCTTATCAATCTGAATTGTTATTATTTCGGACGATATGTTGATTGTGGCCTTCTGATTCCTCCTAGAAATTTCTATCAATGAACCAGAAGCTCCTTGAGTTAATCCTCCAGCTAGAACTATCAAGTCTTGAACAGTCATCTTATTAAAATAAGGATATACTCCCGTTTCACTTACCTCACCTAAAACCTGAACATAATATTCCTGTTTCAAGTCATAAATTGAACTTATTCTCACTAAGTCTTCTCTTTGCAGCAAAAAATCTTCACTTTCTCCTGCCAACAATTTAGACAAGTCAATGGGTACTATATCTTGAGAGAAATCTTCATTAGTCCTATAAACGGTTGCTCTAGCCATAAAGACATCTCCCCTTAATCCATCTGCCTTTTTGATCAGCTGTAATAACGTCAGATTTTCAGTCAGCTGATATTCCCCTTCTCTGAATACAGCTCCTTCAATTTGAACTCTGTTTCTATATCTATCCAATATAGGCGTCACTTGATAAATATCACCATCCTTAGGAACAAAAGAATTAAAATCAGGCTCAATTACATCAAAAATCTCTCTCTCTTTAGTCCCGCTTCTTTTTACCGTGACCAAAGATTTATAAGCTGAGTTCGTAAAACCACCTGCATATTTTAGAATATCGGCAAAGGATTCATTTTGTTTTAACTCAAAAAGGCCTGGCCTTTTTACCTCTCCAACAATTTCAACTCTCTTATTGAAAGGTTTTACAATTATTACATCGCCATCATTTAATCTTGCATCCTTATGCTTGATTCCAGAATTTAGGAAAGTGTAAATATCAACTTCACTTTTAAGTTTATTGTCTCTTATTAGCTGAATCATTCTAAAAGTTCCACTCTCAGAGGGCCCACCTGCCGCATGCAAGGCTGTGTAAACTGTAGACAATGAATTCAGTGAATAATTACCTGGTCGCTGAACTTCACCTACAACAGATATATTGATTGACCTGATTTGACCTAAACTCAACTGATAAAAAATAGAAGGCTTTTTATTGTCCTTTGATAATAAACCTGCGTATATCTCACTTAACCGGTCTATTATCTTATTTTCAGCCTCTTTTATTGTTAACCCATTGACATATATAGGACTAAGCTTATCGGGTCTTACATAGCCCTCCGGGTTAATACTTAATGTTAAGTATTGTTGAATTTCGCCCCAAAAGTCAATATTAATTACATCACCAGAACCAAGAACATAATCTCGAGGAGTTGGGATATTTATATTTGGAGTAAAGCTCAATGTTTTTGAATTGAATAAATCAAAGCCATAAATCTTTTTTTGGAAAATTGTTAATTGTCTTTCTGACTCTTGATCAGCTATTTGGTTTGACATTCCAGCTTCACTTGCATTTGAAGTTGCCCTTCCAGTTTTATCTAAATTTTGATTAGAAGATTTACTTTCTGAAATCACACCACCTTTTAAGAGAGACAATCTTCTTCTGAGTTTGGCTATCTCCGATTCGCTCAAACCTCGTTGTCTTGCAATAGACTCTAATTCCTGCTCATTATAGCCTGAAGATTTAGCTTGTTCAAGATATGCCAAAATTTGTTGATCCGTTAAATCATCAATTTTCACACTGGTCAAATCGATTGATGATAGTGATTGTGCATTTATATTTAGAGTTTGAAAACAAACAATTGTTAAAACTATTATTTTTAAAACATATTCCTTTTTCATAAAACTCATTCATTTAAATAACAAATAGGGATCTCGGCTATTATAGAAATTCCTAATGTATCCATATTAAGAATTAATTTATTATCTCTTATTTCTTTTATCAAGCCTTTCTCTCCTTTTAACAAACCATGTTTGATTATAGCTTCATCGCCAATTTTAGATTGAATTTGGATGTCCCGATTTGAATTTTTGGATAAAAAATCCTTGATATTATCTATTTCACCCTGAGGAATTCTCACTGGCTTTTTAAGCCAAAAAACGGATGA
>CAYGKL010000013.1:0-23675 GCA_964350505.1 uncultured Roseivirgaceae bacterium
GATTCTTTTAGCTCAAATAAGTCGAGTGGAATTCCGAATTTAAATTGTGGTTCATCAGGTATTTCCAACTCAGCTTGTTCTACTTCTTCGAATAATTCAGGTTCAAGAACCTCAGTAGGCTGTGATTTGAAAATGAAAAATGATGCTATAATGACCGCTGTAACTAACCCTGCTATTCCCGCTACTCTTTTGTTCATTGACCTTTTTTTTAGCTTAACGTGAAAATAAAGCATTTCTGCGAGAAAGCTGAAAGAAAGTACAGGAAGAGTTACTTTCTTGCTTTGAGCCGTAAACTGTTGAGTACCACACTTAATGACGAAAATGCCATCGCACCTCCGGCAATCATGGGGCTAAGTAAGAATCCGTTGATGGGAAAAAGAGCTCCAGCAGCTACAGGAATTGCAACCACATTATAAGCAAAAGCCCAAAATAGATTCTGTTTCATAGTAGAGCTGATTTGCGAGGAAAGCCTAAAAAAATCGCTGATTTTACTTATGTCACCTGCCATTAAAGTTACATCAGCACTCTCTATTGCCACATCTGTTCCAGTACTCATGGCTATACCTAAATCCGCCTGAGCGAGGGCTGGCGCATCGTTTATACCATCACCAACAAAAGCTGTTGGGCCGTATTTTTTTTGTACTTCTTTGAGGTATCGAAGTTTATCTTCTGGCATTAGCCCTCCTTTATATTCTGAGATGCCTGAATCATGAGCAACGGCAGCAACAGCGGCCTCATGGTCACCTGAAAGCACCTCAAGGTGAAGGCCCTTTCTCTTTAGAGCGTCTACGGCTGCTTTGGTCTCTGGCTTAATATTATCTTGAAGACCAAAAATGGCGAGCAATTCTTTCTCTCTCCAAAAAGCTACAATTGACCTTCCATCTTTTTGAAGCTTCTTTACAGTTTCAGATTTTTCTTGATCAATTTCGGCCAATTGCTTCAGTCCGGTAATTCGATATTCCTCATTTTCTATAGTTACATTTAAGCCTACACCTGAGATAGTGTTCACCTGACTTATCATAAAAGGCAGCAATGAATATTTATTCTGAAGGAAATCAGTCATTGCCTCTGCCATTGGATGGTTAGCCTGAGCTTCCATACCATTTAAGATACTGAGCAAATGCAGCTTATCTCCATCTTCAAAAAATAGTTCCTCAAAAACTACTTCCAATTTTCCCTTAGAAATGGTACCCGTTTTATCGAAAAGGAGAGCTTTTATACCTTTCGGTTTTTCTAGTGTTTCGGCATTTTTGATTAGAATTCCATGAGAAGCTGCCTTACCAACGCCAACCATAATGGCTGTTGGAGTTGCAAGTCCTAAAGCACAAGGACAAGCAATAATTAACACACTGAAGGTGTTGACAAAAGCCATTGCAAATGCATTTTCACCTCCGAAAGTAGACCAGATAATAAAAGTAGCAATTGCCAATACTAATACGATGGGAACAAATATGGAGGAGATTTTATCTGCTAATTTTTGAGCAGGCGCTTTCGAGCCCATGGCATCTGAAACCATCTGAATAATTTGACCTAAAGCGGTATCAGAGCCGAGGTTTTCCGCTTTTATGGTTAGAGTTCCATTCTTTAATAAGGTGCCAGCTTTTACCAAATCTCCCTGTTCCCTTTCAGCAGGCACCGATTCTCCGGTAAGCATACTTTCGTCCAGCACACCAGTTCCTTTTTCGATAATGCCATCTACAGGAACTCGGTCTCCAGCTTTGATGAGTAAAGAATCACCAATTTTAACTTCATCTAAGGCAACCTCCGTTTCTTTCCCATTTTCAACTTTAATGGCTGTTTTGGCCTGAAGCTTAAAGAGTTTCTCTATGGCCGATGAAGATTTAGACTTGGCTCTTTCTTCAAGAAATTTACCAAGTAAAATAAATGTGATAATGACGGCAGCAGACTCATAATAAACATGTACTTCGAGGTCAAGGCCTAATATCCATTCTGGGAAAAAAGTATTAATAAGGCTATAAATGAAGGCTGCCCCGGTACCACTCGCTATGAGGGTATCCATGTTGGTATTGAACTTAAGAGCTAGCCTGAAGGCGCTTTTAAAGAAGTGAAGGCCTGAGTAGAAAAGAACGGGTAAGGTTAGGGCAAGAAGAATAAAGTTTTTATAGTCAAAATCGCCTACGAACATGGAAAGCACCACAACCAAAATAGACAGTGGCAAAGCTAAGTATAGGTGTTTTTTAACTTCCTGAAGCTTTTTGTCAGTAGACATAGCGACATCACCTTCCAGAATTAAGTCGTAGCCAGCAGTTTTAACCAGCTTTTTTAATTCTTTCAAATTTGCTTGATCGTCTACCTCGAGGCTTACTTTACTAGTAGCATAATTAACACTGGCGGAAAGTACATGAGGAGCTTTAGCAAGAGTTTTTTCAATAGTATTGGCACAAGCGGCACAGGTCATGCCTTCTACCGGAAGTTGTTGCTTTGTACTGATTGTTTCTGCCATAAAATGTCTATTTAGACAACGCGGTGGCACTTACTCTTTTGGCAAACTCATCTTTTCCTTCGTCCAAGAACTTCACAAAATTTTCAACGCTAGGATCATAAGCCAAAGGTGCCACCAGTGGTTGCTGATTTATATCTAACAACACATAATATGGCTGGGCGTTCCCATTGAATTGAGTTATCTGAAAGTCAAAATTTTGTTTCCCTACGGTTTTCTTCACTTTGCCATCGAATTCTGAGGTGTACCATTCTGACTCAGGCAATTCGGTTTTGTCATCTACATAAAGTGCTAATACTACATAATCTTCGCGAAGTCTTTCGAGTACCTGCGGGTCAGACCAAACAAACTGCTCCATTTTTCGGCAATTCACGCAGCCATGGCCTGTGAAATCAATAAAAATCGGCTTTCTAACTTCTTGAGCATAGGCAACTGCTTGCTTGTAATCAAAAAAGCCTCTCAGATCATGAGGTAGTTCAAGAAAATCTGAATATTTAATTTCTCCCTTATAACCTATTGGGGCAACCTCGAAACTTTCAGTTTCAGATAAACCTAAAGAAACAGCAAATGAGAAGTCGGTCTTTTTATCTGGCGGAAGGTAACCTGCAAGTCCATTCAGTGGAGCTCCAGTAAAACCAAGGAATAAGTAAACCGCAAAGGCCAATGCTGCAATTGCAACTCCAAACCTGACCGGATGGAATTTTCTTTCTTTACTATCGTGTGGAAATCTAATAATTCTAAAGAGATAAAGTGCTAGTCCTACAGCGAGCACAAACCAAATGGCGAGATAGACTTCTCTATCTAGTAATCCCCAATGATAGGCCTGATCGGCAACGCTGAGGAATTTGAAACCGAGAGCCAATTCGATAAAACCTAACACTACTTTTACGGAATTAAGCCAGCCACCTGATTTAGGTAAATCTTTCAACATACCTGGGAAAAACGCAAACACGGTAAACGGAATAGCAAAAGCAGAAGAGAAGCCAAGCATACCAACTAAAGGCTTAATTTTAGCGCCTTGAAACGATTCTATTAATACAGTTCCAACGATTGGCCCAGTACAAGAGAATGAAACGAGTACTAAGGTGAAAGCCATAAAGAAGACACCGATGAATCCACCTTTATTGGCGTTCTTATCCATTTTATTAACAAAACCGGTAGGAAGGTTAATTTCGAAGAAGCCAAAGAATGATATGGCGAAAACTAGAAATACTACAAAGAAAATAATGTTAGCGATAGCTCCCGTAGCAAGATCGTTTGCTAAACCAACGCCAAAGAAACTGGTAAAGATTAAACCAACTAAGATGTAGATGGCAATAATCGAAAGGCCGTATGTTGTAGCTTTTATCTGAGCCTGTCTTTTAGATTGAGAACTGTTGGTAAAAAAGGCTACCGTCATGGGAATCATTGGAAAGACACAAGGGGTTAAAAGTGCTGCCAACCCAAAGATAAATGCTGCAATAAAGAAGCCCCAAAGTGATTCTCCTCCTTCTGCTTCCAAAAGATCACTATAGTCTGTGGAGGTAACCACATCATTTCCTTTTACTGAATTAAAGTCAAACATTAAATCTGTAGACCCCAAGACACATAGATTAGTAATGTCTGAGCAGGTCTGATATGTCACTTCTCCTTGTACACCAAGATTTGCTTTGAGTACTCTTATCTTTTGCCTGAACTCTGCATAATCATGGAAATATGTCACATCCATTTCGAATGTTTCGTCATATTTCTTTTTGGGGTTAACAGGTACTAAATCACCAATAACTTCGAAGGTATCATTAGATTCAAACATGATCTCAGCGGGTATTGGTCCGCCTTCTTCAATATCACTGGAGTACAAGTACCAGTCCTTATCGATTTTAGCTTTCAGCACCAATTCGATTTCATCACCTGTTTTGACTTCGGCATTTGGTGTCTCAAAAGTCCATTGAGCATGGCCTTGTCTGTTTATTGATGATTGTATTGGTGTTTTCCTTTCAACAACCTTAATGAAGTCGAAATTAACATCTTCAAAACCAGGAATACATTGACCTGTTACATCAGTACAAGTTTGAAACGATAACTCACCTTGAATATCTAGTCCCTTTTTTAAGACTTTGATTCGCTGCCTAAATTCTGCCTTGCTTGTAAAATAGGTGACTTCAGCTTCCCAGATATTATCATATTTCTTTTTGGCATTAATCGGAATAAGGCCACCTATTTTTTCAAAAGAGTCGTTCTCTTCAAAGGTGATTTCAGTAGGTAATGGCCCAACATCTTCTCCAATATCACTAGAATAGAGATACCAATCATTTATGATGTTCGCTTTGAATATGAGTTCAATTTCATCTCCAATCTGAACCTCAGTTTTCGTAGCATCATAAGACCAACTTGTGGTCGTTTTAAATTGAGCGAAAAGCTGCGCACTTAAAACGAGAAATATAACACTTGAAAAAATTCTTACTTTGCTCATTGAAAGATTGTTTTATCAATGCATATATACGGTAGCTAGGAATTTACCCTATCTCTTCATCTCAGAGAAATACTTATAAAAAAGAGGAATAGTTTCAATCCCTTTGAAATAGTTGAATACACCATAGTGCTCATTTGGTGAGTGAATGGCATCCGAGTCTAGTCCAAAGCCCATCAAAACTGTTTTGCTTCCCAATATTTGCTCGAACAAAGCTACAATAGGAATAGATCCGCCTCCTCTGAATGGTACAGGTTCTTTGCCAAAAGTTTCTTTCATGGCTTTTGCTGCGGCCAAATAGGCTGGTGAATCAGTTGGTGTAACTGCTGGTAATGCACCATGGTGTGGTGTCACTTTCACTTTAACTGATGGTGGTGCTATTTTCTCAAAGTGGTTTTTGAATAAAGCAGTTATTTTATCTGGATCCTGATGAGGCACAAGTCTCATAGAAATTTTAGCGTAAGCTTTGGAGGCAATCACTGTTTTTGCTCCTTCACCTGTATAGCCACCCCAAATTCCGTTGACATCGAGTGTAGGACGAATGGAAGCTCTTTCTATTGTTGAAAATCCTTCTTCACCTTCAACATCACTAAGTCCTATAGATTTTTTGTATTCGTTCAGGTTAAATGGTGCCATTGCCATGGCTGCTCTTTCTACAGCGGTGAGTTCTAAAACATCGTTGTAAAAACCTGGAATGTTGATTCTTTGCTTATCATCTTTCAATGAAGCAATCATCTCAGCTAGAATATTAATTGGGTTAGGAACGGCTCCTCCGTAAAGACCTGAGTGCAAATCTCTATTGGGGCCTGTTACTTCAATTTCTAAATAACTTAAACCACGTAAACCAACGGTAATTGAGGGTACGTCATTGGCTATAATACCAGTATCAGAAACTAAGATGATGTCATTGGCCAGCATCTCTTTATGTTCTTCGAGGAATAATTCAAGGTTGTCAGAACCAACTTCTTCTTCACCTTCAATGATAAACTTTACGTTACAGGCTAGTTCTCCTGCGGCCATCATAGCCTCAAAGGCTTTAATGTGCATATAAACTTGGCCTTTATCATCGCAAGAACCGCGAGCGAAAATTGCACCTTCTGGGTGAATTTCAGTTTTCTTGATAACGGGTTCGAATGGAGGTGACTCCCAAAGATCTAATGGATCTGGTGGTTGTACATCGTAATGTCCATAAACAAGTACGGTCGGTGCCTTGTCACCCACTAATTTTTCTCCATAAACAATCGGATGCCCCTTCGTTTCAACTAGCTCGGCTTTATCGGCACCAGCTTCCAATAACTTGGTTTGAACAAATTCTGCGGCCTTCTTTACATCCGCTTTGTGTCTACTGTCTGCACTTACAGAAGGTATGCGTAGTAAATCCAAAAGCTCTTCAAGAAACCTTTCCTTGTTTTTGTTGATAAAATCTTGTGTTGCACTCATATTTCCTCGATTTACTGCAAGTTAATGGATTGATTAGGAAAATTTAGACCGGTTGTCAGAAGATAAGTAGTGAAGAGATTAAATGAATAGGAAGAAGAGTTATTTTTCAACCGCATCACTCAATCGCTTTCTTAAAGCATATTTAAGGCCTGAAAAATAGCCTTGCTGGGAATAAATAACCTTGCCTTCTCTGTCTAATAGAAGATGAGTAGGGTAGCTGGTTACTCCATATTCTTTAGATATAAATCTTCCATTTGGCAGCAGTGTATAGTCGAAGTCTTTACTCTCCAAGAATTTATTTACACGCTCTGGACTATCTAGGCCAATGGCTAGAAAGTTAATGCCTTGGGGTTTGAATTCTTCAACCAGTTCATTTAGCTCTGGCATTTCCATAATACAGGGCTTGCAGCCTACAAACCAAAAGTTTAATAATACATACTGTCCTTTAAAATCTTGAAGGTCAATTATGTTGCCTTCCAAGTCTTTTGTGGTGAAGTTTGGTGCTTTTTCGTTCATTAAAAAATCACCACCCTTTACATTTTCATACATCTTTATTTTTGCTGCTTTGGCTTCTTCGGAAGCTTCTTCAAAAACTAAGGCTGCGGGATTGTTATTAGCATCTACATAAATGGCAGGTTGATACTCGATTTTCATGATGTAAAGCATCACCTCAGATTGAGCTATCTTTTCTCCCCCATGCAGGTAGGCGGGTAAAGCTTGTGGGTTGATTTGAATGCCCTTCTTACTTGTGAGCCGCTTAAGTTCTGGACTAAGAAAGTCGTAGGTTTGCGCTAATGACACATGACTTACAAATATAGCCAGGACAATTACAAGTAAATGGAGCTTTTTCATTGTGTTTCTTTATTCAAAACCATCGCCTTCAACAGTGCCTTTTTTCTTCAAAGTTTGGTTAGACTCAGAAGCCATTAGTAGCTGATAAGGTTCATCTATTCCGAAATATAACTTTTTGAAATCAATCACCCATTGCATGATTCGTTCTTTAGAACTTGGCAATGGCCTGAAATTACCCACTTTCCCCTTACCCGAGTTTATCTGAGGTATTAATGCGTTGTAGGCATCGTTAGAAGAGAATGTTTCTAGTTGGAAACCGTCATATAGAAAGTAATACCAGGTGCCATCAGTCATTTCTAGCAAAAGGTTCATAATGTCGCCCTCTGGTGTTTTGCGGATTTCCATATAGCCATCCATTTCCATGTTCATATCTACATTTGAAATGTTAGATAAACTTATTTTTCCCGTGCTATAGAAAGCCTTGTTTTGCTGATTCCATTTTAAATTAACATTAGAGATTACCAAGTCTTTGATCAATGTTCCTCCTGATGCTCCAACTAAAGAGATGGGAAGCGTTTGATAAGATCTGTCCCAATTTGCTGTAGCTTCATCACCCATAAATTCTGCAACTCGATAGATGAGTTCGGAACGATCTTCATGTGCTTTCGGCACCCCTAGCTTTTCACCCATTTCCTTCAAATTACCAGCCATTGCCGTTTGCACCTCTAGTGGCAGACCTAAGGTCATGGTAAACATGGCATCTACTTCAAATTGAGCAGAGTCTAATTGGCCTTTCCCCTTACCAGAGGCTTGAATGTTGTTCATCTGAGGACCTGACAAGAACTTCAATTTTCCTTCAAAAGTTACTCTTTGTTCCTCTTCATTATAAGAGAACATACTGCCTGCAAAGTGCTGAGAAGGGTCTTCTTTCTTCAATGGATTATCTATTCTGAAAGAACCTGAGTTAGTTTCATAATATAAAACTCCACCACGCGGCACAAAAAAGTCATCATCCATACGATTACGCTTTTCTGTAATGAATGACATATAAGGTTGTCCATTTTCGAAGTGAATTCCTGCATTCAGTGGTTGTCCTAGTTTGGTAGATGCTTCATCAAATGGGATAATTACCTCTTGCATGTCGTCACTCGAAGCATACTCGATCCAGATATTTTTCTCATTAAGCTTCTTCAAATCCAGTTTAACTGCCCCGTTTAATTCCAAAGCCTTTTTGTAGGCAAACATGGATACTTTTCCTTCATAGATGAAACCAGGAGAGATTCTAATGCCTTCCTCGGCTGTTATTGTTCCACCAGATTGTGTGTGTGGACCGTTAACTTTATCCTTTTCAATAAATTCAAATTCGTTGAACTGAATGGCAAAAGTATCTTGTGAGGCATTGATCAGTTCATAGGTTCCTTTTCCCTTAAAACTGGTTCTAGATAGAATCTCAATATTGGCATCATAAAGCCTGTGATAGGCCCCTGCTGTATCCATCAAAATGACGGCATTGGTTAGTTTATTGATTTTGCTGTTTTCTAACACAGTCAATTCATTGCCTTCTGGTGTAATAAGTGCATCGGCTACTTTGATGTAGGGTATGCCTGTGATGTTTAGTTCTTTGCTTTCAATATTATAAATGGCGTCAGTACCATAGAAAGCGAGCGAGTCCAATCGTTTATTCGTTGAATAGAAGAACGACTGTTCAATTGGCGTCTCTTCTGGCTTACTCATTGTAACCAATTTGTCGTTTACATTCCAAATGGCGGAGGGTATGGACGTTTTGAACTGTGCATAAGGGAACTCAATTGCAGCTGCACCGGCAATCTCTGGTTCAATAGTTGAAATCTGATTTTCAACATCGAAGTTGATCCTTACATCATTTGCACTAAGGATAGGTTTGGCTGAGTTATCCGCGTTCATTGTGAAGTCACTATTCTTGGCTTCAAAGTCATTGATAGTAAATGAAATGGAATCAGACTTTAGGGTTGAACCTGATAAGTCCATGGTGCCAGAACCAAAGAGCCCAATTTTACGCAAAACAAGTTCTCCATTCAGTTTGGCCTGATTGTCAAAGATTTGAAAGGGTTTAGCTTTTTCAAGATTGTGCAGAATCATACTGTCCTTTTTGGCTCGCCAGTCCATATTATAGGCTTCCATGGCAACCGATGGGTAAGAAACAGTGTCAATAAATCCTTCCTGAATTTCTCCTTTGATTCCTTTTTGAACAACGAGGGAGTCGAGGAACAGAGTTGCACTTTCATTGTCGAAAGTACCCGTGAGGTACTCAATGATTCCCGGAGAAGAGATTCCATTTTTGTCTAACTTCACTTCGCCATAAAGTCTTCCACCAGAGCGGTAAAGATTATATCCGCTATCTGGA
This sequence comes from uncultured Roseivirgaceae bacterium, assembly GCA_964350505.1. Classification (GTDB taxonomy): domain Bacteria; phylum Bacteroidota; class Bacteroidia; order Cytophagales; family Cyclobacteriaceae; genus Roseivirga. The sequence continues at coordinate 9,526 of CAYGKL010000013.1, forward strand.
ATAGCATGGACAAAACCAAAACTCTTGTCATTCATTACTTTAAGGTTCTCCTCAAAATCTGGTAGTATTCCATTAGAGTAGAAGGTGCCTTTGAAGGCATATTTTGAGGGGTCAGCATCAGCAACACTATCTAACTCAAATGGAGGAATATCGAAATAGATAGTAGAGTCGTAAGCACCCTTCAAAACATCAGATTTGTTGAACTCCACACTCGCACTTTCTGATGAGCTAAAGATTGGAAACTGAGGCATAGACTTCAAGGCCGACTTATTGTTGGGATCGTTGATATTCAGGATACCTGATGTCTTCACCAACTGGTTACTAAGGATTTGTTTTTTCCCATCATCAAGTTGAACCCTCAGCTCAATTGAGTCAATCTTTACCAGGTTCACCAAAAAGCTATCGTATCTGAAGGTAAATCGCTCTCCATTGAACTTGAAGTTTCCAGCATCCATGGAACCATCAAACTCAATATCGCGGTTTTGTAAAACTCTAATTTCTCCATTGGTAGGTGTGATAATTACATCGAGGGAGTCACTCACTAAAAATTTCTCTACCCCTCTGACAGTCAATACGGAATCTTTGAAATTAAAAGTGGCATTCGGTGAATTCGCAATTACAGAGGAGATAATGAGGTCGTCATAATCTGTATTTCCCTTGCTCGATTCTAAATAATGATAGCCTTTTTCTAGCACCTCAACAGCCCCAACAGTTTCATCGAATTTTACCAAACCGCGTGCCATGAGTAGTTCCATGGTTTTTTTCACAAGCCCTTCATCCAATCCATAATCGCGAGCCATTTGGCTGGTATAGAAAGTACCGCCACTCTTTTTTGCCATGTTCACGGCACTTATGAGCGGGTGAAAGCTGAAAATCTGAGATAGGTCTTGAAAGCGATCCGCACTATAGAAGTCTTTAGATTCAAGTGACAAAGGCACATCGGCTCGTGCGGAATTAATGGAGATGTTGAGTGAGTCACTATTGAGATCCCAAGTGAGTTGATCTCCTGTTAAATCCATATTATAGAAAGAAGATCTGAATGGTGTGGTTTTATAGCCTTCAACACTTGTTTTCGAAATTAATAGATCCTTTTTGTAGTCGTAAATAAGCTCTATGGCTGGATGGAAAATTGAATCGCTATTGTGATAAAGCGTAACATCGGCCTGACTTGCAGAAACAATTGAGTCTTCATTATTGAAGATGAAGTCTTTGCTAGAAGCCTTGAATTTTATTTGACCATCTAAGGAGCCTATCAATAGCGATGGCTCATCATAGGCTGTTTTGGAGTAGAAGTTCAAGCCCCGATAATTAACACCACCTCTGAAGGTTAACTTCTCTGAACCTAGCCCTTTAATGGGAGTGTCGGCATTGTAGGATATGAATCTAGGGTAAGTGCCTCTTAGACTTCTGGCAGGTCTAAGTTCGAGATCTAAAACGCCAGAAATCGGCTGGTCTATTTTATCTGGCTGACTGAAAATTACATTTTCAAAAGTAAAAGTATGTGCATCGACAGGGAATTCATAAGTGCTCAACCTGGCTTGCATGGCCTCTTTTGGTAAGTCGAAATTCGACCAATCTACAATGCCATCTTGCCCTCTGAATAGTTTCTCATCGAATAGGAAGTAGCCTTCAGCACCTCTTATTTCAAAAGTGTCCGTTTGGCTTGTCAAAATAATATCTCCACGCTTCAAATGGATCACAGAGCCCATTTCCCGATACATTTCCGTCATAGGGTCTGTTAATGGATTGGTTGCCTTTTTTTCAGGTTCCACAAATTCTCCACGTGCTTGAGCCTTGAGTGTTTCAATATCTACCTCTTGGGCAGGTTGGTAAATTACTTCGGCATTATATTCTTCATACTCATTGTATGACACTTCATATTCTGCATTTTTAAAGCTGATGGACTGATAGCGATCTTTGTAAATGGCCTCTTCTTTCAGGAATGTATAAAGTGTATTGATATAATAGTCGAGCTTTATTCTGTCGAATTCTTCTGCTGCCTTGCGAATGGAGTAACTCAGTTTTTCCATGGATTCAACCGAAAAATTTCTATCTCCTTTTGCAGCCTCAATGCCCTCTAGAAGTTCTTTAATGTCATATCTGATGCGAACTTTCTTTTTGTCGAGTGCAATAAGCGCATATAAGAAGTTCTCTTTCACTTTGGCAGAAAACTGATTACTTTGATAGGCTTTGATAAAGTAATGATACTGCTGCGGGAAGATGGAAATATCATCAGCCTCAAGAATCATTTTAACGTTGGGCGGAACGATCAGAGAATCCTTTGGTGTTTCGGTCTGTGAAAAAACCGATTGTACCAGCAGGAGTGATAGCAGAAAAGACAACTTGATGCCTTTAAGCATATTGATTTGCGTTTAGCTATGTTAAAAAACGAATAAAACGGAAGAATCTTGAGTAAATGTCAGACTTTCTCTAGAAGTAACGCAACCCAGTTTTTTTCAGTTGTCGATTTAACTTCTTTTAAGCCTAAGCTTGTGGCCATTTCCATGATCTGTGGTTTGTCTGTTTCATAAAAGCCACTTAAAAATAAATGGCCTCTTGCCTTTAAAAGTGAATCATAAACGGCCATTTCATCGAGAAGAACATTGGTATTGATGTTAGCAAGAATAATTTCATAGGTTCCTTCAAGCTTCAGCTCATGAATGGTGCCTTGCTTAACAAAAGCCGGCTCTACTTTATTTAAACCAAAGTTTTCAAGTGCATTTTCTATGCACCAATCATCGATGTCAGTTGCTGATACTGACTTTGCCCCCAATTTAGCCGCCATTACAGCGAGAATGCCTGTTCCAGAACCAACATCGAGCACATCTTTACCTTTGTGATCAACCTCTAACTGCAGTGCCAATAATTGATGCGTAGTTTCATGATGCCCTGTGCCGAAAGACATTTGAGGGGTGATGATGATCTCATAAGCAACATCTGGTCTGGCCTCATGAAAAGTAGCTCGAACATAGATATCATCGCCCACAGCAATAGGATCGTAGTTCTTTTCCCACTCTTCATTCCAGTTTTCTTTGGCAATTTTTTTCAATTCATACCAAATCCTGGTCTGCTTGCGATAGCGATTAAAAAGCGTTTGCAACGCGGGATGGCTGAATAGATCTTCTTGAATGTACGCCTCAAAACCTACCTCAGTGTCCATGAAAGTCTCAAAATCGAGTTCTCCCATTTCAGCAATAAGAATTTCACGAAAGGGCGGGTCGCACTGAACGTTGATTTCAATAAAGTCCATCAGTAAGACTTAGCTATTTCTACGAAATCTCTCGCTTTGAGCGATGCGCCACCTATTAATCCACCGTCAACATCTGGTTGAGAAAGTAGTTCTTTGGCGTTGTCAGGCTTCATTGAACCTCCATAAAGAATAGAGATTTTACTAGCTACCTCTGTACCAAAGTGAGATGCTAACGACTCACGAATACTCTTATGCATTTCTTGAGCCTGGTCTGAACTGGCTGTTACACCGGTACCTATGGCCCAAATAGGTTCATAAGCAATAACCACTTGGCTGATTTCTTCGGCCGAGAGTTCAAATAGACTTTCTTTCAATTGGTTGTTCACAAAGCTCACATGATTGTTTGCTTCACGGGTTTCTAAAGATTCACCACAACAGAAAATTGGAGTCAACCCTTTTTTTAGCGCTAGTTGAACTCTTGCCGCGAGCTGGGCATTGGTTTCATGATGATATTCTCTTCTTTCGCTATGGCCTATAATTACAAAGCTTGCGCCCACAGATTTGATCATATCGGCAGAAAGGTCTCCGGTGTAAGCACCTGATTCGTGCTCACTCATATTTTGAGCCCCTAATGATACGGTTTGAGCATTCTTAACAATTGGAGAAATTTGAGCCAAATGTATGGCAGGTGTACACAGCACAACGGAAACATTAGAGGGGACTTCATCATTTGCGATGTTTACTACTTCCGAAGCCAAGGCAAGGCCTTCTGAAAGTGTTTTATTCATTTTCCAGTTTCCTGCGATTATTCTTTTTCTCATGATCTGCTAGTTTGTCCTCAAAGATAGGGGAGTTAAAAAAATAAGCTTTAAGCCTAGGGCGAAATTTCAGACTTCGATTGCATAGTTAACCGTGCATGGTGTATTTATAGTCAAGACTTAAAAATTTTAGCCAAATGATGTAGCTAGTTCTTGACTTTAGCGTTATTTGAGAGTTATGAAACTGAGGTTCAGCAAATTCTATTTACTTATTGCAATCATATTGTTCACTTCCTGTTCGAAAGATAATGGACCAGAGGTTCCTACGGATATTGATTTTGGGCCGGAGGGCAGCTCCATTCCGTATGTGGTGATAGATACCAAAGGGAATCTGGTGGTAGATGAGCCAAAGGTTGATGCCAACATGTTCATTTTTAAAGACCAGCAGATTCATTTTTCTAGTGGAATTGGAATTGAGTTCAGAGGCTCAACCTCTCAGAGACTTTTCCCTAAGAAATCTTATGGGATTGAGCTTTGGGATGCCAACGGGGCAGATTACTCGGAAGATATTTTTGGAATGGGTAAGGAAGAAGATTGGATTATTTACGGTCCATACAGCGATAAGACTTTGCTGAGGAATGTATTAATTTTTGATCTCTCCAATGAAATTGGCCGATATGCACCTAAAACTCAGATTGTAGAAGTAAGCATGAATTCCGTTTATGCAGGTGTCTTCATTTTTATGGAGAAAATTAAGCGTGATGGAGATAGGGTAGACATAGAAAAGCTAGAACCCACCATGACAGCCAGCAGCGTAATTTCTGGAGGCTATATTCTTAAGATTGACAAAACCAGTGGAGATTCCAATAACCCAGATTGGGGGGGTGATGCTCAGTACTCTGCTAATCTAGGCTTTAGGTCTAATTATGGAGCCTATGGGAATAGAATTAGTTATGCCCCTTACGGAGACAAAATAGGTGAAGAGACCTACTTTCTATATGAGTACCCTTCAGATGTAGAAATCAATAACGAACAGAAAAACTATATACAACAATACATTTCAGACTTTGAAGATGCGCTAGTTAATGAAGACTATTCTTCGACACCCAGAGCATACGAGACCTACATTGATGTAGACAGCTTTGTTGATTTCTTTATTCTTAATGAAATAAGCGCCAACCCTGACGCTTATCGTTTGAGTACATTCCTACACAAAGACCGAGACCAAAAGTTGAAAATGGGTCCGATTTGGGATTTTAACATTGCATTTGGTAATGACGGTAGAAGCGCTTTAGAGGGATGGATTTATCAATACAATTCATCTAACCCGAATGACTTGTGGTTGGTGCATTTTTGGTGGAACAAGTTGTTATTAGACCCCAATTTTAGGGCAAAGGTGAAAACCCGTTGGAATGCTTTGAGAACTAATGCGCTGCAGGAGTCTAGCATTAATCAGAAAATTGAAAACTGGGTGTTATACCTCCAAGAGAATGGAGCCATTGATAGAAACTTTGAAAAATGGAATGTAATTGGAGAACAATTACCGTTCAATAGTTTCGTTGGTGCCAGCTATGAAGAAGAAGTTGAATACGTGAAAAACTGGATTCAAAACAGAGTGAGCTGGATGGATAGTCAAATTTCAGCTTGGTAATCTTAAAATGAATAGGTGTATTTGAGGGAAATGATGTGTGCTATTTCTTTGATGGCTAGTCCAACAGAAAAATCTATCTGGTAATCAATGCCAAACTCACCTAACTTGTCATAATCTCTTTCAGTACCAATGCCAAAACGCATTTTGCTATTCGTATCTGAAAACTCTTGGTCTAAGGCATTGAAGTACTCAAACGAGAACTGAGGATCATATTTCCAGTTTTTGATTTTGTACTCAGTACTCAATTTGTAGCGAATTATTTTTTCAGGAACATCACCTTCATCTTTTTTAATGCCCATCTCATTCTGATGCTGAAAGAGCAATCGATGCTTAAATCTAAATTGGCCACCTTCATGCTCATAAGCCCCTCCGAACTGAAATCTGATATGGTTTTCATAACCTTGTTCATCGCCAGAGTTGTCATTTCTTCGAATGAATCTATTGACAAATATCAAGTCGATGTCTTTGGTAAATTTATATTTGATCTCGACTTCCGTATGGTAATTTTTTACTGCCCCTATCGCCTCATCGAAGCGGAGTTGCTCTTCAAAGTCTAGCCTCCATTTTTCACTTAACGATACTTTCCCTCCCAGCTTCAGCCAAAGTTCTAGGTCTGTATCTCTTTGTGCAAAGGCATTGCTAGAAGCAATCAACACAAGAAAAAATAGAAGGATGGATTTTTTCATTTAGACACTCGAAAGAAAATAGTGATGGTAGCCATTTGGTTGGCGAAATCTACTTTTTGGACATTCACTTCGGTTACTTCCAACCCGGTTTTGTTGTTTAAGTCAGCCAGTAACTCTGTATACTTTTCTGGTTTAATGTTTTCTAACTCACTGTAAACAATAGTTCTTTGCTCAATGCTACCTTTTGAAAGCACAAACTTTTCAATGAAATAAATAGCGCCAACTATTGCCGTATTGGCTCCAAGAATTTCAGCCAGGCTCATGCTTTTATTCACAAGGGCATTGATTACTGAAACACCTATGACAACAAACAGATAGGTCATTTCCTTGATTTCCACAGTTTGCGTTCTGTACCTGATGATGCCAAAAATGGCGAATAGACCAAGAGCCATCCCTATATCAATACTGAATTTCTTGAGGGTAAAACAAAGAAAGAACAGCACTATACTCACCATGTAGTAGGTAAAGAGATATTCTGTTTTGCGTGTGTACTTATAATAAAGCTGTCTGATGATGATAGTGATAAAGAAAAGGTTGATGCCGAAATAGATGAACATTTCAAGAAAGTCGCTATTGTATATTTCCATTTCAGTCGGTTCTAAGTAATTTTTAGATTCGTGTAATACAAGAATAGCGAATATCTTCAATAAAGTGCTCCTGACAAGCTTATGATGATTTCATACGGTTTCATAGCTAAGAGACTTTTATATAAATTGATTCATGTTTTCGAAATCTCAATATTCCATTCTCGCCTTTATTGTGTGTTTTTGCATCCTTTGTTCTTCTAGAGTAGCAAATGCACAAGAGGGTCAACCTGATTCAGTCCAAAAAATGCAATGGTTCGGTGATGCCAAGTTGGGCATATTCATTCATTGGGGCCTTTATGCAGTCAATGGCATAGATGAGTCATGGTCTTTTTACAACAAATATATTTCTCACGAAGATTATTTAAAGCAAACAGCTGGTTTTGGTGCTGAAAAATACGACCCCAAAGCTTGGGTAAAATTGATCAAAGAAAGTGGTGCTCAATACACGGTTATTACTTCCAAGCATCATGACGGCTTCGCTTTATGGGATACCGATTATGGGAACCTCAATGCAGTTAAGCACGCCAAGGTGGGGGAAGACGTTTTGACTCCTTTTGTAAAGGCAGCAAAAAAAGAAAAGTTGAAACTGGGTATCTATTATTCTTTACCCGATTGGTCTAGCGAACTCTATACTCATTTCACCACTACTCAAAAAAGATATAGCATAGAAGAAGAGCCAGAGAGGTGGACAAATTTTTTAAACTATTATCAAGCTCAATTGAAGGAACTTTCGGATGCTTATAATCCTGACCTGTGGTGGTTTGATGGTGACTGGGAGCACTCACCAGAAGAATGGCAGGCGCCAAAAGTTAAAGAAATGTTATTGGGGGAAAACCCAAATGCAATTATTAACGCCCGTTTGCCAGAGCAGGGTGATTATGCTACACCAGAACAAGGAGTTCCTTTGTCACGACCAGAGGCTAGTTTTTGGGAGTTGTGCATGACAATGAATGACTCTTGGGGTTTTCAGCACAACGACTTGAACTATAAAACACCTAATCAGATCATTCGAATTTTTGTAGACTGCCTAAGGCTTGGAGGAAACCTCCTTTTAGATATTGGACCAAAGGCCGATGGAACAATACCTGAAGAACAAGTAACAATTCTCAAAGAACTTGGCAGATGGACAAAGAAACATGAGGAGGCTATTTATGGCACTCAAGCCGGTATTTCTACCAACTATTATTATGGGCCAACAACCTTGAGCAAAGACAAAAAAACACTTTACCTCTTTGTGCCCCATAAACCGAATGGGCCATTAGTTATAAGAGGTTTGAAAAATAAGGTCAACAGAATTCGAGTGGTTGGCAATGGCACTAAGTTGAGCCAGCAGATTCATAATAAGCCATATTGGAGTGCTAAACCTGGCTTGCTCTATATTGATGTACCAAGTGATGTGTTAGACGAGCAAGTAACGGTCATTGCCTTACAGTTGGAGGGAGAAATTGAATTAGAAAGTCTTCGATAAAAAACAAAAGCCTCACATTTCTGTAAGGCTTTTGTACCAGAGGCGGGACTTGAACCCGCACGAGCAGATGCTCACAAGATTTTAAGTCTTGCGTGTCTACCAATTCCACCACTCCGGCATTGACTACTAGGTAGTCGTTTTTCTTGAATTGGGTTTAAACCAAAAAAGCGTGATTTACACGCCTTCTTGTTTATTGAGCGGGAGACGAGATTCGAACTCGCGACCCCAACCTTGGCAAGGTTGTGCTCTACCAGCTGAGCTACTCTCGCTTATCAATTTTTCAATTCTAAATCGCTCTTATTGCGATTGGGAGTGCAAATTTAATGAAGGGCATTGAAAATGCAACGCCTATGTGAAAAAAATTATTTCTTCAGCTTTCCCTTAATCTCATTCAGCTTCAATAATGCCTCTACGGGGGAAATGGTGTTGATATCTAGCTTTTCTAGCAACTCTTTAATTTCTATGAAAGAAGGATCTGCCTCGAAAAGAGTCATTTGGTAGTTGTTCTTCGGAATGGACTTGATCTTTTCATCAGTATTATTCCGGATTTTATCCTTTTCCAAGTGCTGCATAATCTCTGCAGCCCTGATGACCACCTGGTTTGGCATGCCAGCCATCTGCGCTACATGAATACCAAAGCTGTGCTCACTTCCACCTTTCTTTAACTTCCGCATAAAGATTACCTTGTCGCCAACCTCTTTTACAGAAACATTGTAATTCTTGATAGCAGGAAAGTCTTCTTCCAACTGGTTTAATTCATGATAATGTGTCGCAAACAAGGTTTTTGGCTTGAACCTGTCATGATTGTGTAGGTATTCTACAATAGACCAGGCAATGGAAATGCCGTCATAAGTACTGGTGCCGCGGCCAATTTCATCCATTAAAATCAGCGACCTATTCGACAGGTTGTTAAGAATACTAGCCGTTTCGGTCATCTCCACCATAAAGGTAGATTCACCTTTAGAAAGATTATCACTGGCTCCAACTCTTGTAAATACCTTGTCGGTAATTCCAAGATTAGCCTTAGTGGCGGGAACATAGCTTCCCATTTGTGCCATAAGCACAATTAAAGCCGTTTGGCGTAGCAAGGCTGATTTACCAGCCATGTTCGGCCCAGTGATGATCAGAATCTGATGGTTGTGATCGTCAAGTGAAACGTCATTTGGTACATAAGACTCACCAACGGGTAACTGCTTTTCAATGACTGGGTGACGTCCTTCATTAATATCAATCACCATTTTATCACTCAGCTCTGGGCGGCAATAATTGTTTTGCTTCGCCACCGTGGCAAAAGAAATCAAGCAGTCGATCATGCCAATGTATCGGGCATTTTGCTGAATCTGTGTAACGTAGTGCCCTGCGAATGCCACGATATCCTGAAACAGCCTTTGTTCAATAACTTTGTATTGATCTTCGGCAGTGATGATTTTCTCCTCGTAAGTTTTCAGCTCCTCGGTTATATAGCGTTCCGCATTCACCAAGGTCTGCTTTCGAATCCACTCCTGCGGCACCTTATCTTTGTGCGTGTTGCTCACCTCCAGGTAGTATCCGAATACCTTGTTATAAGCTATTTTGAGGGATGTGATTCCAGTGTTTTCTACTTCTCTTTGCTGAATTTGAATGAGGTAATCCTTTCCGCTGAAAGCGATACTTCTTAGTTCATCAAGTTCACTATCAATTCCTTCTTTAATGATACCACCCAGATGGATAAGCATTGGTGCATCATCTTGAATTTCGTTGTTGATTCGGTCAACGAGCTCTTGGCAAGGGTCGAGTTGCTCGGCTAAATGCTCTAAGGCCTTTACCCCAGTGTTTTGTAGGTAAGCCTTGATTGGGCCAATATTTTCAAGAGACTTTCTAAGTTGAATGAGTTCTCTTGGATTGATTCTTCCAACCGCTACTTTGGAGATAAGTCTTTCGACATCGTTGATTTGCTCTAGGTGTTCCGACACCTGATCTCTCAGCTCGGGGTTCTGATAGAAGGCGTCTACTACCGAAAGCCTATCGTTTATTTGTTTGAGTTCTTTAAGAGGTAAAACCATCCAACGCTTCATTAAGCGTGAGCCCATGGGCGTGAGTGAGCGATCGAGAATTTCAATCAAAGGAACACCACCTTGGTGCTGCGGATGAATTAATTCAAGGTTGCGGATAGTGAATTTATCGAGCCATACGTATTTGTCTTCCTCAATTCGGCTAATCGTAGCAATATGAGCTACTTCTCTATGCTCAGTCTCTTCGAGGTAATGCATTATTCCGCCAGCAGCCACAATACTTAGTTGCATTTCTTCTATACCGAACCCTTTTAAAGAGGCGGTATTAAAATGGGCGGTTAACTTTTCATAGGCATAGTCGAAGGCATATACCCAATCATCAATATGGTATGTGTTGAAGTTTTCTCTGAATCGCTCTTCAAAATGAGCTTTTTGGGCTTTCGAAAAGATGAATTCTGAAGGGGCTAAACCTTGAATCAGTTTATCAATATAGTCTGGGCTACCTTCAGCACTTAAAAACTCACCAGTCGAAAGGTCTAGGAAAGCTACGCCTACATTGTTGCTACCGAAGAAGATAGAGCAGAGATAGTTGTTGCTCCTTTTTTCCAGCACATTATCATTAAAGGAAAGACCTGGCGTTACCAATTCTGTCACTCCACGTTTGACAATCCCTTTAACGGATTTCGGATCTTCCAACTGATCGCAAATAGCCACACGATTACCAGCCCTTACCAATTTAGGTAAGTAGGTGTCTAAAGAATGGTGCGGGAAGCCAGCGAGTTCGATATGACTTGCAGAACCATTGGCGCGTTTGGTTAAAACGATTTCGAGCACCTTACTGGCCTTGATGGCATCTTCTCCAAAGGTCTCGTAGAAATCACCAACCCGAAAAAGCAACAGGGCACCAGGGTGCTTTGCCTTGATGGCATTGTATTGCTTCATCAGCGGAGTTTCTTTCGAAGATTTTGACTGAGCCATTAATTGAGGTTGTCTGGTGATGTACCAATTATTGATTTCAAAAATAGAAAATTATATCTGCTATTGAAGGCGAATTAGCCTTGTTGAAAAGAAAATTTGAGGGGAAGGAAATATTTACCACAATAATAACTAAGTGCTTCGTTATAAAATTGTCTGCAGACATACCACACCAGCCAACCACCCTTTAACGCGAGCTTCATCACCTCATTTCCTGTAGTGGAAATACAATTGAAATTTTTATAACCCACTTTAAACATTAATAAGATGAAACAATCAATGAAAATTGGTGTGGTATTGCTAGGCGCATTAACCATAGCCATGTGGTTCGGTATCTCCTCCGTATCCAAAAAAAAAGAAGTGCTCACCAACCAGTACAATCAACTGGAAACAGAACTCATGCAGAAGGAGTTGGCATTTAATGGAATGCTTACACTTTACGATAAGGTCGAAGATCAGATCAGCGACATTCTTGAAAGAGAAAGCCTTATTCAACATCAAGGAAATGATAGGCTCGACAAACGGAACAATGAGAAAATTTTTAAGCAGATCAGTATGATAGACGATTTGATCTTCAGGTCTAAACAAGACTTGAGAAAGCTGGAAGACGAAACAAAAAGTGCCAACCTCAAACTGGGCGTTTTCGAGAAGCGCATTAATGGACTACAAGCTAGTTTGAATGAAAGATCTGAAGTGATCACTAATTTGAAAGCTGAGCTCAGCAAAAAGGATGAAACGCTAGCCATGATGATTAACCAGCAAGATTCTTTGAACCTCACTATCAATGCTCAACTAGAGAGTATAGGGCTTAAGGAGTTGGAGGTAAAGCAACTTACGGCACAAAACAACGAGTTGAACAAGAGCTTTTTGGCCATTGGCACTTATGATGATTTGAAAGCCAAAGGAGTAGTCAACAAAGAAGGTGGCTTCCTCGGTATTTTCGGTAAGACTGTTGCCTTGCAAGATGATGCCGATGACAAGGAATTTATGGCGGTAGATCGCAGGAATGTGCAGAAGTTAAGAATTGAAGCTGCTGCCCTAAGTTTAGTGAGCAATCACCCTCAAGGATCTTATCAGATTTTACCTGGCGAGAGCGAAGCCGAGAAAGTGTTAGAAATCACAGACCCAGAAGCCTTCTGGAAAATCTCTAAGTATTTAGTGATTTCTAAAAAGAGTTGAGTTGTTGATTGGTGTTGATCCCAAGTAATTGGGACAGGGTGCCCGGCTGGAGAGTCGGGCCTCTTTTTTCTAGCTTATGCACCCAAATAACCTTGCAAATCTGGAATTGAATTCCGAATCTGCAAGGTTGTCTTAATTCAAAAACAATGTTTCTTAACTTTGAGCATGCGTAAAATCAGCAACGAAGAGCTCAACCGTCCTGACCTCGATTCATTTAAAGAGCAGGTGAAGAACCCTATTATTTTAGTGCTGGATAATATCCGGAGTATGCATAATGTCGGCTCAGCATTTAGGACGGGTGATGCTTTTGCTGTAGAGGCCATTTATCTCTGTGGCATCACTGCCCAACCACCGCATAGAGAGATTCATAAAACAGCACTCGGTGCAACTGACTCAGTGGAATGGAAGTATTTTGAAAGTACTACCGAAGCCTGTGAATCAGCCAAAAAAGCAGGTTATAAAGTTGCAGCCGTTGAGCAAGCGGATAAAAGCATTTCCTTAGAAACTTTTCAACCTCAGGCCAATGAGAAGCTAGCATTGGTTTTTGGGAATGAAGTGTTTGGCGTGGAGGAGAAAGTAGTCCAGTCGGCTGATTTATGCATTGAAATTCCCCAATTCGGTACCAAACATTCCATTAATGTGAGCGTAAGTATGGGGGTGGTTTTATGGCATATTCTGAGTAAGATGAAATTCGGGTTGAAAACTTGAAAAAGGCTTTGAAGGACGTCATTCCAGAAATTTTATTCCCATTTTTAAGAAGGGAATAAAATTATCAGGAATCTCTTCAGAAATAGATAATCAGATACCAGATAAAAAAGGCTTTGAAAAAAATAAGGCCTATTTTTCCGGCATGACGAAATAAACCCAGCAGTTTTCGAAATAGTAAATCAATACAATGAAAGATATCAATAACAAAGGCAGGGTGAACAGATTCAAATATTTGCTCTATTTCTATGGGCTATTTGTGGTCTTCATGTTCATCTACAAATTCATTATTGCGCCTGATTTACCGAATCTGATTTTGATTGCGGCTTTTGCTCCGCTCTTTGGTTTTATGTCATCATTTGTGAATTGGCCTGTGTTCGTTCATGCCTCAGAAGCCGATGGGGGCATGGTCATTAACACGCAGAAGCTATTTTCCAAAAAGCAGCGATCCCTGCTCATTACTAAATACAACTTCGATAGCTACTACGAAACAGATCACCTTCACATTGGCCTCAATGTGTTAGATGAGAACGATAAACTGAAAAAGCACCGCATAAAAGTAAGCTGGATGCGCCTGAAAGATCTACGCGCTCTTGAAGAAAAGCTAAAGGAGATTAATCCTTATGCACCGGTTAAATAGTATTTAGTATTGAGTCTCAAGTCTTGAGACTTTATGGTGGGAATAGTTGCGGGTATCATGAGCATATTCTTAGGACTAGCAGTTGGAATTAAGATTCTTATTAAACCCTATCAACCATCTTCTCGGTTGTTCAACAAAAAAGGAATTGCAATAAGCCTTGGCCCAAATATTTTGGGAATAATGTTATTGTCGAGCACAATTTAGATAGCTTCACCATCTGCGGTCTCAATACTCACTACTCCATACCTAGTACTTGTACTAAAAGGGTAGTTTCCCCAAGTCCACATTGCCACCGGTAAGAATCACACCGACTTTCTTGC
>CAYGKL010000013.1:23775-44241 GCA_964350505.1 uncultured Roseivirgaceae bacterium
GGTAGTTTCCCCAAGTCCACATTGCCACCGGTAAGAATCACACCGACTTTCTTGCCAGAAAAGACTTCTTTATTCTTCAAAATGGCAGCAAAAGGAACGGCACAAGAAGGCTCAATGATAATCTTCATCCGTTCCCAGATAATGCGCATGGCGGCTACTATTTCAGCATCATTCACCACAAAAACATCTTCTACTAATTCTTTGATAATCTCGAAGTTCTTGTCTCCCATAGAAGCCAGAAGCCCATCTGCAATTGATTTTGGAGCCTCCATTTTTGTTAACTCTCCCTTTTGCATTGAAAGGAAGGTGTCCATTGCCCCTTCAGGTTCACCAGCATAAATGGTCAATGTAGGTTTTAAGTAATGGGCTGAAAGTGCTGTACCAGCTAGCAGTCCACCACCACCCACTGGTGCTATGATGATATCTAAGTCTGTTTGGTCTTCCAAGAGTTCTTTGGCACTGGTGGCCTGACCTGTGATAACAGCATAGTCATTATAAGGAGAAATAAAGGTAGCTCCAGTTTCCTCTTGAATTTGCGCACAGGTTTCTTCCCTCGATTGCTGTGTAGGTTCGCAGAGATAAATTGTTGCTCCATAACCAGCTACAGCTTTCTTTTTTACCTCAGGGGCTGTTTTGGGCATTACAATATGGGAAGGAATGCCAGCCATCTTTGCTGCTAAAGCTAAGGCCTGTGCATGGTTTCCTGAACTGTGGGTAACAACCCCTTTGTTTCTCAATTCTTCAGGAAGTGAAAAAACAGCATTCATGCCTCCTCTGGCCTTGAAAGCCCCAATTTTCTGGAAATTTTCGCATTTGAAGTACAGTTCCGCACCAATCATCTCATTGATACTTTCCGAAGTTAAAATCGGAGTTCTGTGAATGAATGGCTGAATCCTTTGGTGAGCAGCCTCAATGTCTGCTTGACTTACTTTGAAAATCATATTAGTGAGCAATTAACCAGTTTTCGCCAACACCTACTTCAACTTCCATGGGGATTTCAAGCTCTATGGCATGCTTCATTAATTCAGGAATCTTAGACTGCATTAGCTCTAACTCTGATTTGTGCACATCGAAAACCAATTCATCATGTACTTGCATAATCATTTTAGACTTGAGGTTTTCAGCCTTCATCCATGAATGGATATTAATCATTGCTACTTTGATCATATCTGCAGCACTTCCCTGAATTGGGGCGTTAATAGCATTTCTTTCTGCATGCCCCCTGACGGTCATGTTTTTGGAATGAATATCCCTTAGATATCTCCTTCGGCCCAAAATGGTTTCC
This sequence comes from uncultured Roseivirgaceae bacterium, assembly GCA_964350505.1. Lineage (GTDB taxonomy): Bacteria > Bacteroidota > Bacteroidia > Cytophagales > Cyclobacteriaceae > Roseivirga. Next base: position 25,061 of record CAYGKL010000013.1, read on the forward strand.
ACATATGTGTACTCTCTGGCTTTGTTCACTTGAGCATCCATATACTGCTTCACGCCAGGAAACTCATTGAAATAAGCAGTAATGATTTCTTGTGCTTCCGTTCTCGAGATACCTAAGTTTTGTGCTAAACCGAAGGCTGAAATTCCGTAAATCAAACCAAAGTTCACCTCTTTAGCTTTGCGCCTCATATCACGATCTACCTCTTCGAGTGGCACTCCAAAAACTTTGCTTGCCGTAGTTGAGTGAATGTCTCTACCCGACTTGAAGGCCTCCATCATACTTTCATCTTTGGCGAATGCTGCTACAATTCTCAATTCTATCTGAGAGTAGTCAGCCGCCATAAGGGTAAACTCTTCAGACCTTGGAATAAAGGCTTTTCTAATCTCTCTTCCTTTTTCAGTTCTGATAGGAATATTCTGAAGGTTGGGATTGTTGGAGCTCAATCGGCCAGTGGCTGCAACTGCTTGGCGGTAGTCTGTATGAACAAGCCCATCAATCGGACTGATCATATTAGGCAGGGCATCTACATAAGTAGATTTGAGTTTTTGATACTCTCTGAATTCTAAAATTCTTCTGGCAATATCATGTTCAACGGCCAGTTTAGAGAGGATGTCTTCACCCGTAGCATATTGACCCGTTTTGGTTTTCTTGGGTTTATCAATGAGTTGAAGTTTGTCGAAAAGGATTACCCCCAATTGCTTGGGAGAGGCTACGTTGAATTCTTCTCCAGCCATTTCGAAGATCTCTTTTTGAGCTTCAGCGCTGGCTATCTCTAATTCTTTTGACATAGTAGCCAAAGTAGCTGTGTCAATTCTCACACCGTTATATTCAATGTCGGCCAGCACATGCATTAATGGAATTTCTACTTCTTCAAACAGCTTTCTAATCTGCCCTTCGTTCAGTTCTGGAGCCAATTTCTGCTTTAATTGTAAGGTAATGTCAGCATCTTCTCCTGCATATTCCACCACCTGATGAATAGCAGCATCACGCATATTGCCTTGTTTGCTTCCTTTCTTGCCAATCAGCTCAGTAATAGAAACTGGAGTGTAATTCAGCAGGTTCTCAGCGAGGATGTCCATGCTGTGTCGGGTGTCAGGCTCAATAAGGTAATGAGCAATCATGGTGTCAAAGACAGGCCCTTTTACTTCTATCCCATAATTCTTCAAGACCTGAATGTCGTATTTGGCGTTCTGAGCAATTTTTGTGATCTCAACGTTGGCAAATACTGGCCTGAATTCTTCCAAAATTGCCTGAGTTTTTTCTTTGTCTTCTGGGGTTGGTATGTAGTAAGCTTCGCCCGATTTATAAGAAAATGCTAGCCCGACCAAGTTGGCTTCTATTGGTTCCAGGTTATCGGTTTCTGTATCGAAACAAAACTCCTTCTGACTCTTTAAAAATTTAATCAGCCTCTTCCTCAGTTGCGGTGTGTCGATCAGATGGTATTGATGCGCTGTGTTTGAGATGTTAAGCTTTTCTTCCAATACGGGAGCTTCTTCTTTTTCAAGAAGTGTGGGTGTATCACCAAAAAGCGCCATTTGATCAGAAGACACTGTCTTTGGTTTTGTAGCTGTAGGGGTAGCAGATCGGCCAGTAGATTCACCCAATATCCTTTTGAGTGTAGTCCTAAATTCAAGCTCTTCAAAAATGGTTGTTAATTTCTCAACGTTTGGTCCAGAATACTCAAGTGCCTTTTCATCGAAATCAACAGGTACTTCTAAGTTGATTCGAGCCAATTTTTTCGACAGTAAACCTTGTTCTGCATTGGCTGCTATTTTTTCTCCAAGCTTCCCTTTAATGTCAGCCGCATTTTGGAGAATGGCTTCCATGCTTCCATATTCCTTCAGTAATTTGGAAGCAGTTTTTGGCCCCACGCCTGGAATACCTGGAATATTATCTACAGCATCGCCTTGTAGCCCGAGCATGTCAACCACTTGGTCGATTCTTTCAATGTCCCATTTATCAAGAACTTCCTGAACGCCCATTACATCTACTGCATTACCCATAAATGCGGGCTTGTAAAGGTAAATATGCTCTTCAACCAGTTGGCCGTAGTCTTTGTCGGGGGTCATCATAAAAACTTCGAAACCCTGTCTGGCTGCTCTCTTGGCAAGCGTTCCAATCACATCATCAGCTTCAAAGCCATCGAGTTCTAAGACCGGAATGTTGAAAGCACGAACGATGTCTTTTATAATGGGTGTCCCAATTTTAATATCCTCTGGGGTTTCCTCTCGTTGCGCTTTGTAGAGGCTGTACTCTTCATGTCTGAAAGTAGGGGCGCTGGTATCGAAAGCCACACCAATATGCGAGGGTTTTCTCTTTTCTATAATTTCGTAGAGGCTGTTGGTGAAGCCAAAGGGCGCACCAGTATTTAGTCCTTTAGAGTTGATACGCGGGTTTTTGCTGAATGCAAAATGTGCCCTATAGATCAAGGCCATAGCGTCCAGCAAGAAGAGGGTCTTCTCAGGTTTACTCATTCCATAAAGGTAAATTATTCAACGAAAGTCAGGAAGATGTTTCTGACTAATTAGTGCCTAAACTATTATTCTGAACGATAAGATTCATGGTGAATTCGAAGGCAGTATCTTTTTTGTTCAAAAGATCAGTATAAGTCTGTGTTACTAAATGATCTGGGAAGGTACCTCGGCCTTCAGAAGTGTTGGATACGTTTAAGAATTCTTCATAAATAACAGGAACCTGAAGTATTGTATGCGTATTAGGAAGGCTATAGTTTAAAAGCATGTTGGCTGTTCTTCCTTTATGAGCGCCTCCAGTTTCTTCTCCTACCAAGGTTACGTTATTCATTTTACCCAAAATTCGGGTAAGGTCTGCAGCAGCTGAGAATGTCTTTCCTGATGTGAGGACATAGATTTGACCTTTGAACGAACTGCCTTTCCAGTGGATGCCAAGGTCGAATTTTTCATGCCAGTTCTGGACATCACCGTCAAAACCTGTAGCTGATTGACTAGTGAAGTTCTCTTGCAAATAGGTCTGAGCATTATTGATTACTGCGGTTGAACTGTTAGAACCATTGATGCCAATTAAGTAATCAGTTTGTTGGATGTCCTGATTTCTGACAGAAGTTTTGGATGGGTCGTCCAATGATGTTCCTGCTAAGAATTCATACAGGAAGTTTAATATTCTGCGATCGCCCCCTTCATTCAATCTCAAATCGATGACAAGGTTTTCAAAGTCGAACTCTTTGGTTTCCTCATTATAACGCGATGCTAATTTTTCATAGAACCAGTCAGGGTTTGCCTGGAACGTATTTAAGGTAAGCACCAATGTTTGAAGAGAGTCGATCGCATCTAAATGTGTAAAATGATAATATCTTTCATTCTGCTTATAAACAGGTCTGTAATAGTTGTTGGCTAGCATATTATTACCTTCAATGCCTGAAATTTTCTGTGAGCTAACTTCCTGAGTGGGTGATTTAAAGGTTACTTCAAATGTGTTTGAAGCACCGAATTTTAGGAAATAGTAGTAACCGAATTTACTTTCAATCTCTCTTAATGGTTTAGTAGAACTGAAACCATCAGTTACAGTAAGCTCAGACAATTTGGCGGTCATCTGATCAACGCTATTTCCGTTAATCGTCAACAATTCAGCGCCTAGGGGTAAATCGCCATCTTCAAAGTCTATGAAATACGATCCATCGATGATCCGGATAGGGTAAGGAAAGAATTGAGCAAGGTTTGTGGCAGTTTTAATGAATTCTGTATCTAAACTTACAATGGTATGACCACATCTGATTTTATTATTCAGCTGAGTAAGGAGTACATCAAATGCTTGATAGGAAATGGTTTGAGGTAACTCAGCAATTGTTTTCTCAACAAATTGCTTGAATTCTACTCTAGAAATGTACTGATAAGGATTACCGTGCTGCTGATCAATGATCTCAAAATAGAGTTCAATGTCTTCAGCAGCATCTTGTTTAGTCAGTAATCGTTCGTAGTTGTTGTTGGCAAAAAGGGAATCTGTTGCTAACAGCATAAAGCTGAAAAGCAATGTTAGGTATACGTTATGAAACAATTTTTTGTACATCAAAAACCCTGTTAAGTATTCATCAGGGCGATGTTCAAATGGCTGATTCAATGTCTTTTTCACAGCCGAAAATTCCGTAGATCTGCTCTCGTTCGATAGAGTAGAATTACGGCATCTTCAAATTCGGTATTTTACTTAGTTCGATGGTAAAACACCTAGAATTCACCCTGATAGCAGGGCATAGGAAAATACTATGATGCGCACGTTACAACGTTGCTGTTAGTTAAATACAGGAATTTAGCGAAATGGTCTGTGTGAAATAAGATGAGGAGTAGCCCTCGAGGTGGTAAATGAAAGTGTTACAAATATACAGAAAAATGTAGTTCATACAATATATATGTACTTTCACATACAATAATATGTATTATAAGTGCTCCGATATAAGTAGGTACATTTATTAAAATTTTGACATTATTGAATTGGCGGAATAATATTTCGTTTGTAATTGAAATATCGAATTAAAGACTTGTGTTTGGTTGTTGTTGCCCTATCTCGGATAATTGAAAAAATCTTTAAAAATCATTATGTAATTTGACGCATTCAATGGACTATTTGAGAAAAACGGCAATTTTTATAAGCTTCTGTTTATCAGTAAGTTATTCGACTAGGCTTTGTGCACAGCAATTCAATGGCTTTATGAATTCCGATTTTTCAGGAGTAATTGGTGTACGTGATCAGCCAGCATCGGTTGCCAACTCTCCATATAAGTTTGATTTCAATTTGCTTAATGCCAACTTCTACATTGGGAATAATATCGCTTATACTGCAAAAAACGAACAGGGTGGAACTGGGCTGATTAGATTCAATGATTTTGAGAGAAAGTATTTGCAAAGCAATTTCAGCGTGGGTGGTTTATCTGCTCTTTTTTCTCTCTCTAAAAATAGGGGAATAGCTTTACAATATAGGTATCGGGCCATGGGCAATGGAACTGATATTTCACCAAACCTCGTTAGCCAAATTAATAGATTCGCAAACCCAGCTTTTGCGGATATTTCTTATTTCAACGAAACGATGAATTTTTCGGTAGCCACTTGGCATGAAGTGGCCATCACTTATGGCGGGATTTTGAAGGATGATGGGTTTAACCGATGGAAGTTTGGAATAACACTTAAAGGGATTAATCCAACAGGTCATGCTTGGTTGGATTTAGCCGATGCGGATTATTCCATCAATGACATTGGTATTGCTAGGGTCACTAATTTTGATCTGTCAGCTGGCTATTCTTCTAACCTCGATAATTACGAGTATTTTGACGGTACAGATGCAATGGATATTCCACCACAAGGAACGGGCTTTAGCTTGGCAGCAGGTGATATTGGCTTGGTCTACGAAAGAGTGGCCTACCGACCAGATCCAAAGACTTCTGCAGGGACCAGCTTAAAGCCTGATATTACTTATGAGTTTAGGGTGAGCGCATCCATTACTGATATTGGTGTAATGGAATATGAACGCGGATTGGCTTCTTTTCTCACTAATGGCTTAAGTGCTAATGCAGCAAATACCAATTTTGATGTTTTGCTAGATAGTTTGAGCAGCTTTAGAGGATTGAGAGATTCACTTTCTACTTTTCTCAATACGAGTGATGCAAATGGAGCATATACAGTGAGTTTACCAACTGCTTTTCGATTCAACTATGATTATAACTTTGGGAATAATTTCTTCATTAATGCCTCGGTTATTGCCGACCTCAGTTGGTTGATGCCAACAGATTACCGTGTGAGTTATGCGAATAGTATTACCATTACTCCCAGATATGAGACGGGTATTTATGGTGCCTACCTTCCCATTTTCTACAACTTTCTTGGTGATACTGATGTAGGTTTAGCGGGAAGATATGGACCGCTGACATTGGGAACCCATTCCTTAGGCACTTTATTCGCCAAAGAGAAGAGTGCTATGGGCTTCTTTTTTAGCCTTTCACTCAATCTATTAAAAGCGAATGCCGATAAGCCATATTGTTTTGGTAGCTCAAAAACGGGAAGTGCCTTTGTTCGAAAAGAAAGGACCCCACTTTATAAGCGGAAGAAGTTTATTTTCTTCTAAGTCCTTACATAAAAAATGAAATCAGAAGCAGGCGGGTCAATGTTTTCTTCCCTCAACAATAGGGAAATTTGACCTCGGTGATGCGTACCATGATTTGCTACATGAGTAAGAATATCATCAACTCTCGACTCAAATGCCTCACCATTAGAGTTTTTGTAGGAAATCACTTCTTTAGAAAAGCTATCGGAGTAAATAAAATCTAACCAATCCTGACTCGATTTTTCAAGTTTCTCAAGTGCTTCTTTAAGGTTGAATTCGTCCCAAACCCCGACCTCTGTGCTTTCCTCTTTAAGCCTACTCAACCAAATAGATTGAGCATTAGCAATGTGAGAGGTAAACTTTAGGATGTTAGGACTTTCAAACGGATTCGTTCGCAGTACTTCCGCAAATTTGTTGTTAGCCCAAAGGTTGTATTCAAATAATCTCGAATAAAGTTCTTTCATGCTTTTAACTTTTTATACTGAAATGCGCGATAGCTGATCCAAAGCAACATGGGAATCCAGATAAAATCGTTCATGAGTAAATGGAAAAGGCCTTTCTTGCCTACTTCTTGTTCAAGAATATCAAAATAAAACCAGATGCCTCCGATAAGCTTGCTTGCTGCTCCAAACAAAACCAAGTACCAAAACCTGCCTGGATGTAGGGCACAGGCTGCATAAACAGCAACCATTACCAAAACGCCCTTGCCTTGCCACTCGATGATTGATGGCACTGAACCTTCCGATTCAGTAACCCATTGATAGAATGTTTCTGGGAACCAGCCAATGAAAACACCCCATAAAATATTGTAAGCTGCTGCCGCTAGCAGAAATCCGCGCATCCATTGAGGAAATAAACTTTGTGGGGTCTCCATTGATTATATAACTTATGTCCTTTCTTATTGTTGGGTAGCCAACCGTAGGCTATGCAATATTAAAGTTAACCCTTAACATGATGAAAAATAGACTGTCTTTTCTTTTTGAGACCAAAACATTGGTTGCCGCTGGGCTTATTGGAATAAGTTTTTTTGCTGGATTTAGACTCGCTCAGGACGATGCAATTATTGCTGACGATATTAAGGCAGCACAAAGAGTGTTTGATTTAGATTTTGATGATGCAGAGATAGATCAACTGCTTCCCAATATCAATCGAACTCTCAATGGGATCAAGGAACTGCACAATTATGATTTAGATAATAGCGTTCCTCCAGCTATTTGGTTCAAGCCGCAACAAACGGGGAAGTCTATTCCTTCAACTCAGTCAAAGATGAATTGGGAATTACCCACTAATGTATCATTACCAGCCAATAGAAATGATTTGGCCTTCTATACTGTAGCTGAATTATCTGTCCTTATCAGGGAGCGAAAAATAACTTCTGTTGAACTCACGGAGTATTTCATCGGCAGACTAAAAAAACATGGAGGCACGCTTCAATCGGTGATTACCATTACTGAAGAGCGAGCTATGGCTTCGGCTAGAAAAGCGGATGATCTTCTAAAAAACGGCACATACCTCGGTCCACTTCATGGAATACCCTATGGCGCCAAAGATTTATTGGCAGTACCCGACTATAAAACTACTTGGGGAGCCGGGCCTTATAAAGACCAAAGTAGAGGCGAAGAATTAGCCACAGTAATCGATAAGCTAGATAAAGCTGGAGCAGTGCTAGTTGCCAAATTAACTTTAGGCGCTTTAGCTATGGGCGATGTTTGGTACGGTGGAACCACCAAGAATCCTTGGAATTTGGAGCAAGGTTCAAGCGGGTCGAGCGCAGGCTCAGGCTCCAGCACTTCAGCTGGTTTAGTGCCTTTTGCTTTGGGTACCGAAACTTTAGGCTCCATAGTTTCTCCATCGACTAGAAATGGGGTGACAGGCTTAAGACCAACATTTGGTAGAGTGAGTCGGGCAGGTGCTATGGCCTTAAGCTGGACCATGGATAAGATTGGCCCAATGACACGTTCGGCACTAGATGCTGCTCTCGTATTTGATGCCATTAGAGGAGAAGACAATAAAGACCTTACTGTCGAAGATCATCCTTTCAATTACCAAGGAAAGGCCGACTTATCGAAACTAAGAGTAGGTTACCTCAAAGGCTATTTTGATAATAATCGAAGAAGCCAGAAGGCTAATGATGATCAGGTGTTGGAGGTTTTGAAATCGTTGGGAGCCGATTTACAGCCAGTGGAATGGGTTTCTGATATGCCATTTGGTGCAATGCAGGGGATTCTTTCGGCAGAAGCATCAGCAGCATTTGATGCCTTGACGCGTTCTGATAGAGACACATTATTAGTGAGGCAGAATGCAGGCGCTTGGCCTAATTCATTCCGAGCGGCTCGATTTATCTCGGCAGTTGATTATATCAATGCCAATAGAGCGAGATATGAGTTGGTAGAAAGAGTGAATCAGTTGATGAAGGATTATGATGTGATAGTGACTCCTAGTTTTGGAGGCTCACAATTGCTTACTACTAACTTAACGGGTCATCCATGTGTGGTTTTGAAAAATGGATATACTGAGGACGGCAGCCCAACGAGTATTTCGTTTATCGGCAATTTGTTCGATGAGGCTACAATTTTAAGTGTGGCAAGAGCTTATCAAGAAGCTACTGAATACGATGAGCAACATCCGCCTAAGTTTATTGATTAAATTACATGTCATGCTGAACTTGTTTCAGCATCTTTAAACTCTGAAATAGTGATGTATGCTTTTAGCCATAGATGCCGGTAATACCAACATAGTTTTTGGCATTCACAAGAACGGTGAATGGATTCATGAATGGCGCTTTAATACTCAGCCTGTCAAGAATCAGATAGAGTATGAAATGTTCCTCAGACTCAATTTTTTGGAGGCCAATCTTAAATTAGATGAGGTTGATGGCATTGTTATTTCCTCGGTGGTTCCACAATTAAATGAAATTCTTTCTGAGTTCTCTAGGCCTCTGATTGACAGAGAACCACTTTTTGTGGGCCCGAAGATTTATGACCAGCTGCCGGTGAGGACAAAAAGACCGTATCAGATTGGTACAGACCTAGTGGCCAATGCGGTTGCTGGGCACCAGTTGTATCAAGAAGACATCATCATCATTGATTTCGGTACGGCACTAACTTTTACGGTAGTAGATAAAGACGGACTTATTCAAGGGGTAAATATTGCTCCTGGTTTGAAAACGGCTATCAAATCTTTGGTGGGGAATACGGCTCAATTGCCTGAAGTCCCTCTGGAGTTACCGGAATCGGTTTTAGGAACCGACACGATACATGCCATTCAAGCGGGAGTGCTTTGGGGTTATGTGAGTATGATCGAGGGTATGTTGGATAGAATTCATAAGGAGTTAGGCAAGAAAACTAAAGTGGTTGCTACGGGCGGACTTTCATCTATCTTACATCCGCTTCATAAAAGGTTTGATGAAGTAAGTAAATACCTCACTTTAGATGGACTTAGATTGATACATAAAATTGTAAATGAGAATGGCAAAGTATAGCTGGGCACTTAGAGGAATTGGTTTTATGTTGTTGATATGGTTCCTGATTTACATTGGAATTCCCTATTTCGATGAAACCAAACCTATGGAGCCAGAGAAAAACCTTTTGAACCTAGTCATTGCGCTCCCTGCTGGTGTAGCTTTCGGTTGGTACAGGTATAAGTATCTGAAAGAGAAATTAGCAAAGCGACAACAGAAGTAGTATCAATTGATATTTAACATGAATAGATTTAAACCATATTTTCTTCTTCTTATAATTATGTCTCTTATTTCTTGTGAAGTGCCTGAGAATAATGATTCTAGCGCTTTAGAAGATATAATAGAGGTTAGCAGAAATCGTATTGAAAATAACTTTAGGTATAAAGTTTTGACTTGGCAGGGAGAGGGAAAAGATGTAGATCAATTAGCGAAAGAGTTTGATGATCTGAAGGTTGCAACTCAAGCAAGTCAAAAAAGTGCTCTTAAAGATTATATCAATGAATATAATCTAGAGGTAAGTTTGTCAAAAGCAATGCCTTCTCTAGAACTGATGGAATTGTTAATTCTGAATAAAATAGAGAGGGAGCTTTATTCAAGAATTCCTTTTAGAACATTAAAACCAACTTTGTTTAAAGTATCTGAAAGTGATAATGAAGTTACTTACAATGTTGGTCTATTCTCTGTTGATGAAGATTTTAATCCCGAGATTAAGCTCATTTTCGAAAATGACACTGCCAATATTGATATCAATGATAATGGACTTGGTTATTTTACTGTGGTAAAAAATGATGCCAATGAAACGCATCACTTTGAAGGAATAATTCAATATTATGATATTCAGGGTAATTTGAAGAGTCTTCCTTTTTCATATTAGAGTCATTTGGGCTGAACCAAATATTCCCACGTTGAGCTTGCCGAAACATCCTCCAAAACCAATTCAAATGGTAGATTCTTCCGTTCATTAGGATGGAAAAGGGTGGAGACTACTTATTCGTCTGACCACTCTCAGTGGTCCTGACGAATAGTGCAAACCCATTCAGGTCTTCACTCCAATTGAAACCCTGAATGAAGTTTAGGCAAAACCTTCCTTTTGTCAAGCTGGAAAATGAAAAAGCCCTCAGAAGAGGGCTCATTTATCATTCAAAATTACTTCTCTCTCCCGTAGAGTTCCTGGCCAGCTTCATAGTACTTATCACCTTCCACCCAAAAAGGAGTTTCTTCAGCATTGCCTATCATTCGTGAGGCATACACATAGCTTTTAAAGAATTTTTCTAGGTAGTCATAGTCAACCGTGTTGGGGTTATCACCTGCCTGATGATAATATTTAGTCACATCTCCTTCAAAGGCGGTAAAACCAAGGCTATAAGTTGGAGCAGGTATTCCTTTTCTGGCAAAACTCACATTGTCAGATCTGTCAAACAAACCTTGTTCTCCAGCCGGATCGTCAATGGCAGTAAGTCCGAAGGCAACATTCGCATCTTTTATGTATTGCGAGGCAGTTGTCCGCTCCAAACCTACAATTGTAGAAATAGTGGTGTCATTATAACCTGCATTATCACTGTTCCAGCAGAATACGATTTGATCATTTGGAATAATTGGGTTGTCTGCCAAATAACGGCTACCCAAAAGGCCTTTTTCTTCGCCAGTAAAAAGCACAAACAAAGCACTCCGCTTCATTGGGTGCTTAGCGATGTTCTCAGCAGCAGAAAGTACTGTCACCGTTCCTATCGCGTTGTCTCTGGTGCCATTATAGATGGAATCTCCTTCTGCGTTCGGGCGACCAATTCCAACATGGTCATAGTGTGCTGAAAACATGATAATCTCATCTTTCAACTCAGGGTCTGTGCCTTCTACCATGGCCAGCACATTTTTATCTCCGGTCAACTCATTGGTCATTCCCTCAATATTAATGGTAGCTCTTTTGATGCTTTTGGTCATCATAAAGCGTTGGTTGGCATTGTTTAAGTCTTTCAACCATAGGTGAGGAATAATTTCTCCTGAATCTTCAAATGAATCGACAGTGATACCCACACGGTTGAAGGAATTACCTAGCTGTCCCCAAGGTGTGGCAGGTGAACTGTAAAATTCTACCAAGCCTGCTGCTCCTTTAGATCTGGCTAACTCATATTTTTCACGGCTCAATCTCAGAATATCTCTGCGATCTGACACTTCGCCATTACCGGCCTTGGCAAAAACCATTCGGCCTTCAACCTCAGCATTTTCATAGTCACTTTCTTGTCCATAATTGAGGTAAACAATTTCTCCTTCAAAAGCGCCACTCTTGCCATCGACAATCAGAAAGTCTTCATTCAAATTGAATTTTCTTCCACTGAATTCAAATGAGCCTGCAGTGGCTGGGGTCTTCATTCTTAGTGGAACTTTTTGAAAATAGCCATCGGCACCTGGAACTGGTTGGGCACCATAACTCTTCAGCTGATCAGCGATATAATCTGCAGCAATTAGAATTTCTGGTGAACCAGTATCTCGGCCTTTTAACTCATCGGATGCCAAATAGTAAATATGGTCTTTGATGGTTTGTTGGCTCACGGTTTCCACCGTTAATTCCATGTCTGACTTTTGCGAACAAGCACCTAATGTGATAATTGAGGCACCTAATAAAATGCGGAGGCTTAACTTTTTCATAACTTATTTTAGTTCGAAGTATTTGAAGACAGGATATTCAACAGGCTTTTCAGCTAGATTTTCTTTTTCGAAATAAGCATCGAAGAAATTCCAGTTCACTAAACCATCGTCTGATTGTGGTTCAAGCATATAAAAGATCAGGTTGGCTAATGGCTGAGCCATGTCCACATAGAAGTCTCCTTTGCTGAAACGTTTATTGGATGCACTGAAAGTACCTTCAATTGTAGCCATGTTATGACCTTCAAAAGGACGATTCCCTTTCTCTATTTTAGTGGCAGTGAAGACTTCCCCAGTGGCACGGGCGTTTTTTTCTAGCACATCTACCTTCACCCCTAGAATCTTGAGATGCTCTGCAATAGAGGCCATTTCAGCTGGGATAATATAACCTCTTGGAAGAGTTGCCGAAACTGTTGGGTTGAAAGCACTTTTGTTGATCACATTTTCAATGGTAGTAATCTCTGGCTTTCTGATATAAACATCTTGGCCTCTTTCGTTTACCGTTTTCACATGGTCATAGATTCTATAGCTCTTCACTGGTTCATCCATAGCTACCATTTCAAAACGCACACCCTTTTGAACCTTGCCAGCTTGTTCCATCACCAGCTGAATAGCGGCTTCTTCAGCTTGTTTGTTCACAGCCATCATTTCCTTACCATTTTGATTGGTATACTCTAGAATCTCTCGAACAAACGCATAGGTACTGTTCATTCGCTGATAAAGCCTTTCATGAGCAAACGCTTCACTCAAAATGGCCATTCTGTTTCTCAAACCGAATTGATTCACTAAATACCTTGGGTGGTGATTGTAGGTTGAAATACTCTTGATTGGCCAACCTTCGCTACGGGTATAGAAATAACCATAAGGCCCCAAATGGATATCGTCTTTTTCTAGCACTTTGTCAGTTACCGAAGGAAGAATTTTATCCCATGTATAGTCGAAAGGTGCTTTTTCTCCTGCTGTATGATAGCTTGGCGCCCAAGTTAAAGAGTAGCCATGCCATACCCCATTGGTGGTGTGTAAGTCTACAAATAAGGTTGGGTCCCAAGGCACAATAATGTTTTGGAATAAGCCTTTGGTTTCAATAGCCTCTGCTTTGATCCCATCTCTGTTCAAATCCCAGCCTTGGCTATTCGGGCGTTGACCAGCCATAACTGGAGAACCCTCTTGAGAAGGTCTTGAATCCTCCGTCATTTTATCGTTGCTATCGGTATTGTAGATAGGTGCGAAGAGTAGAATTTGATTATCTAGTAAATAGCTTTTATCTCCTTTTAATATTTCTCTCAACATCATTTGCAAGGCCTCTTTTCCTTCAACCTCTCCAGAGTGAATGTTGCCTTGAATATAGATGATGGGCTTTCCAGAAGCCTTGGCTTGTGCAGCAGTTTCAATTTTTGGGTTGGCCATTACAATCACCGGAATGTTCTTGCCCTCTTTCGATTGCCCCATGGAAATGAGGTGTGCATAAGGGCTGTCTTTAACGGCTGCATTCACCACGTCTATCACATGCTGATAGCTAGAAGTTTCTCTATAGCCGGTAAGCTCCGGATGTGTTAAAAGTTCTCTTGGCCACTCTTGTGCTTGGGTTGAGATGGCGAGTACAGAAAGTACGATTGTAAGTAGTTTCTTCATGAGTTGAGTTTTAGTGAAGCAAAATACCAAAATCGGTTCATAAGGTGAGGTTCTAGAACTTTCATTTATATAAATGGTTAAGAACTCTGTTGTTGCTTCTTTAAATTGAAACAAACCACCAAATCTTATGCAAAACAGACGTGATTTTATTCGACAATCAGCTTTAGGAGCTACAGCGCTTAGCTTCTCTGATCCTTTGATGAGACTTCTATTTCAGCAGGCTTATCAGATGGAAACTTTGAGAAACAACGTGGGTATTTTCACGGAACGAGGTGGAACCATAGCCTATATGATCACCAATGAAGGTATTGTTGTGGTCGACTCTCAATTCCCAGATCAGGCACAACACCTCATCGATGAGATTAAGAAGCAAACAGATAGAAAGATTGACTTATTGGTGAATACCCATCACCATGGCGACCATTCTGCAGGAAATATAGCTTTCAAAGGTTTGGTGAATAAGGTAATGGCGCATGAAAACTCTTTTAAGAACCAGAAAAGAGTAGCCGAGGCGGGTAACTCATTAGACAAACAATTGCTGCCAGATACTACCTATTCCAAAGGTAAGTACTCAGAAAAAGTAGGGGGTGAAATAATTACAATGCACTACTTTGGACCAGGGCATACTAATGGAGATTCATTCGTTCATTTCGAAAATGCCAATATTGTGCATACTGGAGATTTGCTCTTTAACAGAAGAGTTCCATTCATTGATACTTCAGCTGGTGCCAATATTACAAACTGGCAACTGGTTTTAGAAAAGGCTTACAACACTTTTGATGACGATACCCTTTTTGTTTTTGGTCATTCTGGTGAAGGATACGAGATCAAAGGCACAAGAGCAGACTTAAAACCTTTCCAGAACTACTTAGCTAAAGTGATGGAGTTCGTGAAAAAAGGTCAGTCAGATGGAAAAAGTAAGGAAGATTTAGCCAAGGTCAATGAAATTCCTGGAGCTCCAGATTGGAAAGGCAACCAGTCGAGATCGGTAAATGCAGCTTGGGCTGAGTTGTTTGGGGAGTGACCCCTCTGGTCTTCGACCATCTCCCCTTTCAAAGGGGAGAATTTAGGATGTCCTCCCCTGTTTTAGGGGAGGTGCCCAATGGGCAGAGAGGTTAGAGATCAAACAAATGCTTATTCAATACTTTTAGCGCATGTTCTTTATTGGCACTGTCGGTCAATAATGAGATGTTATGACGACTTCCACCATAGGAGATCATACGGATTGGAGTTTCCTTCAAGGCTTCGAAAATCTTATTAACAATACCCTTTTGTTCAGCCACAAAATTCCCAACAATACAGATGATGGTTTGTCCAGCATCTACCTCTACTTGCCCAAACTGACTTAGTTCAGCAGTAATTTTATCGAGATTCTCATCTTCATCAATGGTCACAGAAACGGCTACCTCAGAAGTGGTAATCATATCGATTGGTGTTCTATACTTCTCAAAGATTTCGAAGATCTTTCGTAGGAAACCATAAGCCAAAAGCATTCTTGTCGATTTCACTTTGATGGCTGTAATCCCATCTTTGGCAGCAATGGCTTTTACATCAGCAGAAATTGTATGAGTGCTTATGACCGTTCCTTTGGCATCTGGCTGCATAGTATTGAGCAACTTTACGGGAATGCCATATTTCTGTGCTGGCCAAATAGAAGCGGGATGGAGAATCTTTGCCCCGAAATAAGCTAGCTCGGCTGCTTCATCGAAGGAAAGTTCAGCAATAGGATAAGTTTTATCAACGACCCTCGGGTCGTTGTTGTGCATGCCATCAATATCCGTCCAGATTTGAATCTCAGTGGCACGAATGGCCGCTCCAACTAGTGAAGCTGTATAATCACTTCCACCTCTCTGCAGGTTGTCGATTTCCCCCTTGTGGTTTTTACAGATATAACCTTGAGTGATAAATAACTTTTGGTCTGGACTCGCTTTTACTTTGGCGCTTAATTCACGACTGATAAAGTCTAAATCGGGCTCATGATCTTCATTAGTTCTCATGAACTCTAAAGCTGGCAGTAACTGAACGCCAATGCCTCTCTCTTGAAGTAAAATGGTGAAAAGCTTAGTCGACATTAATTCCCCTTGGGCCAGAATATCTCTGTTGAGTGCTTCATTGAAGGAGATTTTCAGCGTGATTTTGAGGAATTCAAAATGTTCATCAATAATTGCTGAAGCTTCATTTCTTTTCTCCTCTGTTGAAAGGAGGTTCAGAATGAAATTGTCATAGTGCGCTCTCAGGGAATTAATTTTCTCGAGGGCCTCAGTTTTTGAATCAGAAGCCAACGATTCTCCAATATTTACCAAGCTATTGGTCGTTCCTGAAAGTGCTGAAAGCACCACTATTTTTGGAGTATTATCTCTAGTAATTAAATCAGCTACAGAGTGCATGCGCTCAGGCTTGCCCACTGAAGTACCGCCAAATTTGTAGATCTGCATGGAATTGAATGGATTAAAAACCTAACATTTTAATGGCTGTAATGGCTGCTTCATCTCCTTTATTGCCATACTTTCCTCCAGCTCTATCTAAAGCTTGCTTTTTAGTATTTGGGGTAAGCACTCCAAAGATGACAGGTTTGTTGTATTTCAATCCAACATTGGTGATACCATTGGCTACCGCATCACATATGAAATCGAAGTGTTTGGTTTCTCCTTGAATAACGCAGCCAAGACAAATAACGGCATCCATATCTTCTTCTTGGGCCATCCATTGGGCGGCTAAGGTCAGTTCAAAACTACCAGGAACATTCTTTCTGATGATATTCTCTTTGAGAGCTCCATTCTCCTGGAGTGTACTCATAACACCATGATAGAGTGCTTCTGTGATTTCTTCGTTCCATTCTGATACAATGACAGCAAACTTTCTTTCACTGATTGGTTTCAGATTTTTAATGCTGAATTCGCTGAGGTTTTTTTCGTTAGAGGCCATAATTTGTCAATAAAAAAAGGTAAGACATATGCCTTACCTTCTTCGTTAATGTTTTGTTTTGATTAACGTCCGGCAAGGACTTCCAATCTCGCTTTCTGCTTTCGTGCTTCAAGCACTTCGTCTGCCTTAGAATAATCCGAAATAATTCTTTCTAGCGATTCGATGGCAGATTTAAAATCATTTGCTTTTTCGTAAGCCAATGAAGCTTTCATCAAATAGCTTGGCGAAAAGAATTGATCATCTACTGTATTTGCAGCGCTTTCGTAATTGTCAGCAGCATTGGTAAAATTACCAAGCTCCATGTACGCATCACCAATTAAGCTATACGATCTTCCTTGAACTAGAATCTCCGAAGTTGAGAAATCTTCTAAATGGTCGATAGCTTTCTCATACTCTCTTTGCTTTAAGTAAGTAGCTCCTGCATAAAAGCTGGCCAAGTTTGCTACCTCTGTTCCACCAAAGATGTCGATAATATCTAAGAAGCCAAGGCTTCTACCATCGCCTAAAAGTGCATACTCAAGGTTATCACTCTCGTAATAATATTGTGCTTGGAAGATTTCGTTTTGAGCGTCTATGTTTTTCTGATCTTTTCTGTAGTCCAGAAAGAAAAGTCCACTCGCTATTACCAAAACGGCCAATCCTATAATCGCACCGATAAAACCAATTGGGCCTACTTCTTTCTTGAATTTCTCAATAGAATTAGTAGCCTTCTTAGTGTTTTTTCCTTCTTCTGAAGTTTTCTCCGACATCTCTCTCAAAAATTAGGTCGCAAATATAAAGAAATTGTTGTAAAACAAAGGGTTAAAACCTATTCAGTGATGAAAGGATAGTCTTCCTGAACATAAACATCTTTGTAAGCCTCAGAAGGGTCTGGATAGGGAGACTCTTCAGCGAAAGTTACGGAGTCCATTACTTCATCTTTGATCCTTTTGTCGATGTCTTTTAACTCATCTTCAGTGGCCCATTTGTTTTCAATCAGCTTAGCCTTCACAAATTCAATAGGGTCCCTGTCTTTGTATTCGTTGAGTTCGTCTTTTGTTCTATACTTAGCAGGGTCAGACATTGAGTGACCTTTATATCTGTAAGTTCTGAACTCCAAAAGGGTAGGTCCATCGCCTCTTCTCGCTCTGTCAGCAGCTTCTTCAACGGCCACATGAACGTTTTCAGGATTCATGGCATCTACTGGTGCAGATGGCATATCGTAAGATTCGCCTAAAGTGTAAAGATCAGTTACGTTGGAGGTTCTTTGTACTGAAGTACCCATGGCATAGCCATTGTTCTCAATTACAAAGATTACTGGCAGTTTCCACAACATGGCCATGTTTAAAGCCTCATGAAATGCACCCTGACGAACAGCGCCATCACCCATCATACAAATACAAAGGTTTCCAGTTTTGTTATATTTTTCAGCGAAGGCAATACCCGCACCTAATGGCACTTGGCCACCAACAATACCATGACCGCCAAAGAAACCTTTTTCCTTATCGAACATGTGCATTGAACCACCTTTACCTTTAGAGATACCTGTAGCCTTAGCCATAAGTTCAGCCATAACAGCCTTTGGGTCAGTACCTAAAGCCAATGGTTGACCATGATCTCTGTAAGCAGTGATCCACTTATCTCCTTCTTTCAAAGCAGTGACAGATCCGCTTGAGCAAGCCTCTTGCCCTATGTATAAGTGACAGAATCCTCTGATCTTCTGCTGACCGTAAAGCTGGCCAGCCTTTTCCTCAAACCTTCTCTGAAGAAGCATGTTTTCATACCAAAACATGTAAGTGTCTTTAGAGAACTTAGATTCTTTTTTTGCCTTAGCTTTTGTATTTCCTTTTGCTGCTGCCATGTAATATGCTTTGAAGGTAAAAACCTTTAATTTTCAATTGTTTAAACAGGATTGCGAAAATAAGACAAAAACGTTCAACTTTGAAATTAAATCCGTTTTCGGTTAGAAAATGCACCTCGAATCTTTAAGACTCATCCAATTCAAGAACTATCAACAAGCTAAAGTGGAGTTTTCTCCACAGATCAATTGCTTCTTGGGAGAAAACGGAAGTGGCAAAACAAATCTGCTCGATGCTATTTTCTATCTATCCTTCACAAAAAGTGCAGATCAGGCGCTCGATCTGCAATGTGTTAGGCATGAAGATGATTTCTTTTCAATCAAAGGCCATTTTAGGGTGGAGGAAAAAGCACGAATTGTGCTTTGCTCTTATCAGGCCGGAAAGAAAAAGCAGATCAAATTAGATGATAAACCTTATAAGAAGGCAAGCGAGCACATTGGTAAATTTCCTACAGTACTGATTGCACCCAATGATACGGATCTGATTAGAGGGACAAGTGAAGACAGGCGCAAATTCTTCGATGCTATTATCTCACAGGTAGATCAACATTACCTCAATAATCTGATCGCTTATAATCACGCCCTCAAACAGCGGAACAGTCTGCTAAAACGGTTTGCTGAGCA
>CAYGKL010000014.1:0-30909 GCA_964350505.1 uncultured Roseivirgaceae bacterium
GGATAGTTCAGAGCAATCAGAAACACTCGACAGGTTCGATGAAAAGCTAGCCATACTGGAAGAACAGAAATCTGAAAAAGGTGGACTTCTAGAGAAAAGAAAGACTGAAGAGGATAAACAAACAAAAGCCATCCAGAGCACTTCAGAAACCATTGACATTATCCGAGAGGAGATGACACAGGTGAGCAGGAAACTGGATAGCAAAAGAAATGAATTCAACCTTACTAAATCATTGGTTGAAAACCTCGAGGGTTTTCCTGAAGCCATAAAGTTCCTGAAGAAAAAAGCCAATTGGAATAAGAATGCCCCCCTCCTTTCGGACATTATTACCTGCGATGATAAATACAGGGTGACGATCGAGAATTACCTCGAGAGCTACATGAACTATTACATTGTAGACACCGAGAGACAAGCCTTTGCAGCGGTGAACATTCTCAGTGATGCATCCAAAGGCAAAGCCAATTTCTTTGTGTTAGACGCTTTCGATAGGTATAATGCTCAACCTTCCAAGCTCTATGACAATGCCATTCCGGCTACAGAGATTGTTGAATATGATGCCAAGTACAGAAGACTAATTGGCTATATTCTAGAAAACGTATTCATCGTTAAAGGTGGCCCTGGTGATATTCCTATGGATGAGAATGCTGTATTCATCACAGAAAGCGGGAAGTACACCAAACGCAAATTCAGTGTTTCTGGAGGCTCAGTTGGGCTATTTGAAGGTAAGCGGATAGGAAGGGCTAAGAACCTCGAAAAACTCCAAAAAATCATCAAAGAGCTTGAGGCTAAAAGTGTTGAAATAAAGGACAGGTTAGATCAGAAACAACAAGAGCTGGCTAGGCTGAAATCTAATTCCTTCAAGTCGGACATTGAAGGTTTACAGAGAGAATTCAACTTGGTCAATGAGGAATACATCTCGGTAAAAACTAAGAAAGAGCAGTTAGGGCTAATGCTCTCAAGTCATGCCAATCGCAAAGAAGAAATTGTAAAGGGTATTGAACGACTTACGAATGAACTGAAACACTTGATCCCTCAAGTTGAAGAAGAAACCATCGTTTTTGAAGAAGTTGAAGCTGGTATTGCTGATTTAGAACAAGCAGCCAAAATGGAGGCGCAAGCCCTATCAGAAAAGTCGCAAATCTTCAATGAGAAAAATATTCATTTCCATCAGAAACAGAATAGAGTTGAATCGATAAAACAAGAAATCAGCTATAAGCAGACTGCCTTTGAAAGCAGCAAAGAAAGAATTGCTAAAAATCAGGAAGAGCTTGAAAAAAACGAGCTAGAAATTCGAAAAATCTTCGATTCATCTGAAACCAATGAAGACGAACTCATTGAAATGTATGATGAAAAGGAAAGCATTGAGAAAGGGGTTAATGAAGCCGAAAAGGACTATTATGCACAACGTGGCGATATAGATGTCTCTGAAAAAACCATGCGTGAACTTCGCTACAAACGCGAAGCTGCAGATACGCTCATTATGGAGCAACAGAACAAACTCAATGAAACTAAACTCGAGCTTAGTTCAGTAAAAGAAAGACTCTCTGTAGAATTCAATGTTAATCTTGATGCCATCCTGAAAGATGATTCTGAACCTGATGAAAGACCAGTAGATGAAATTGAAGAACTCGTTCTTAAACTGCGTGATAAGATTGAGAAAATAGGGCCAATTAACCCAATGGCTATGGAAGCCTTTGACGAAATCAAAGAGCGTCACACTTTCATTACTGAGCAGAAGAATGATTTGGTGGATGCCAAAGATTCATTACTTCAAACCATTGAAGAAATTGACACCGTAGCGAAAGAAACCTTCCTAAATGCCTTTGGCAACATCAAAGAAAACTTCATTAAAGTATTCCGTTCGCTATTTACGGATGAAGATGATTGTGACCTGAAATTGGTAGACCCAAACAATCCACTAGAGTCTGAGATTGAAATTATGGCAAAACCAAAAGGCAAACGACCTCTAACAATCAATCAGCTTTCTGGTGGTGAAAAGACACTCACAGCTACTTCACTCCTCTTTGCCATTTATCTTTTAAAACCTGCACCATTCTGTATTTTTGATGAGGTGGATGCTCCTCTAGATGATGCCAATATTGACAAGTTCAATAACATCATTAAGAAATTCTCGGCAGATTCTCAGTTCATCATTGTTACGCATAATAAGCGCACCATGGCCTCTACGGATATTATTTATGGGATCACCATGATAGAGCAAGGTGTTTCTCGTGTAATTCCTGTTGATTTGAGAGAATTGGCAGATTAACTTATCGATCTTAAATGCTTAAAATGAAATTACTTTCAATATGCTTAGTGATAGGTCTTTTGGTTTGCACCATGACAAACACTCCGGACATGACGAATGACAACAATCTTAACTATTTGGCACTTGGTGACTCCTATACCATTGGTGAAAGCGTTGAAGTAAGCCAAAGATGGCCAGTGCAACTAGCTGATAGAATGAGGGCTGATGGGATTGAAATCAATGACCCAAAGATTATCGCAACCACCGGCTGGAGAACTGATCAGTTAGCAGCTGCCATTGAAGCAGATACTGAGTTATTGGAATCGTATGATCTTGTATCATTGCTTATTGGCGTGAATAATCAATACCAAGGTAGATCGGTCGAAAGCTTTGCGCCTGAATTCGAAGAGCTTTTGAAAACCTCAATTAAACTGGCGGGTAATGATAAAGACAAAGTATTTGTGGTGTCAATCCCCGATTATGGTAAAACACCGTTTGGAGCTTCAAAAGCGGAGCAAATAGCTAAAGAATTAGATGATTATAATGCTATTTCGAAGGAGATCTGTGATCAATATGGAGTAAAGTATTTCAACATCACCCCTATTTCAAGAGAGGCAGATGTTGACACTGAATTGGTAGCAAGTGATAACCTACATCCCTCAGGAAAGCAGTACACACGATGGGTTGATTTGTTTTATCAGGACATAGTTAATCTCTTAAAAAAATGAAAAGATTAGTAATTGCCCTTCTTGTTTCTTTAACCACTCTGAGTGTTCATGCACAAACCACAGGCCCCAACAATGGCCACTTGATTATTGCAGGAGGCGCTTTATCTGACCCAGATGTTTTTGATAAGTTCATTGAGCTAGCAGGTGGCAAGCAATCATATGTAGTTGTAATACCAACAGCCGGTGGCTACGATGTGAATGACGAATTAAAAGAAAGAATAATTGCGGACTGGAAATCTAAAGGTGCCAATAAGGTATCTGTACTTCATACCACTGACCCTAAAGTGGCAGACAGCGATGATTTTGCTAAGGTGATTGATGAAGCCACTGGTGTCTACTTTCCGGGAGGTAGACAATGGAGATTAGCAGACTCTTACTTGAACACCAAAGTGCAGGAGAAGCTGTTTAAACTACTAGATCGAGACGGTGTAATTGGAGGCTCATCTGCTGGAGCTACTATTATTGGTTCTTACTTAGCTAGAGGCGACACCAGAAGTAACACCGTAATGATGGGCGATCATGAAGAAGGCTTTGGTTTGGTGAAAAATATTGCCATCGACCAACACACTTTGGCTAGAAATCGCCAATTCGATATGTTCGAAATCATTGAAAAGATGCCAGACCTTTTGGGCATAGCTATTGATGAAAATACTGCCATGCTTGTATCAGGTAATGAATTCGAAGTGATAGGAAAGAGTTATGTCATGATCTATGATGGAACTCATTGGGATCAGACTCAAAATCGGTTTGTAAAAAATGAAGGTAATCAAGATCGTTTTCACGTATTGAGAAAGGGTGGAAAATACGATATGCTTACAAGAAAAGTATTAAGAGACTAGAAGGAATATTTTGTATTCTTTTCAACATTGAGTTTATAAAAATTACTCAAAATAAACTTGGAGCTTCCTTCTTTTACAAAACTGTCAAAATCAACACTCTCTAAAGGAATATAACCTTTGGATTTCATTACTTCGTCTTCTGTAAGAAACCTAAAGGCCATTTCCCATTTCCCAAATTCTCTCTGATCAATCATTTCTTCATTCAAGAGAGTAACATTTCTATGCCGTTGGTCTTTGAGTATTTTAGAAAAAATTAAATCCACGTCTTTCGTATTACCCTCTAAAACCTGTACAAAAGTCCCTTCAAAGTAAACCAATAAGCCAGTAATGAGGAGAGGATCATTATTCTTGCGTGAGACATCCAAAATTTTTGTCAGCTCAATCTTATTCATGGAGCTAACGGCTGTACTGATGTATATAAGGCTTTTCATTATACATGCGAAAATATGTAGTTTATCACGAAAAAAGTAAAGTTAAAATTAAAACTTTAAGCTCTAATTCAACCCGCTTCTTGAAGGGTTAGCAGTAAACGAATACTTAGTTCTTCATGAACTTTGAGCAAACCTAAAAACTTCTTTGGAGGTTCAAGGTCGAAGTATCTTAAGTTAAGTTCGAACTCAGCATTGAGGAACTGACCTTCTGATGTTTCATGAAAAACAAAAGGTAGTTTCTCCATATAAAGCTCCTTACCTACCAGCTTTAGTCTTAAAGAGCTGTAATAGTTATCTCCTTCTTTAAAAAATTGCTCAACTAGCACATGAATAAAAGGGTATTCTTCGGACAGTAGTGTTTTATTAAAATCGCGATCAAGCATTTTATTCCCACAGCCAAATTGATTCACCGGGAGGTTAATGTCTAATACAGGAGTAATTCTAGCTTTTGACGATTCAAAATAGATGGTATCTGCTTCTTTTTTGGTTTCATAATCACAGGCAAATTTGCCGAAAGAAGTTACACCATCGATAATAACAGACTTCCCTGTTACCACTTGAAAGTCTTGAGCTTGCAAAGGCAACAGGGAAATACTGCTAAGAATTATAAAAATTAGTCTTTTGATCATTCTTGAATTATGTGATGCAACCTAGAAGCTAATCGCTGCTTCTAAAACCACACCATTGAATTTACCATCTTGGAATCTGCTGCCAGCAAAGCCTGGACCAGAGTACTCTTGGTTCATGTATTCTAGTTTTACCAATACATTGTTAGTCATAAACCAGCCACCGCCAATGTTGAGTCTGTTAATATCTCTAGTAGCTGCTGCATCAGTTTGTTCACCGCTTACACTGTTGTAACGACCTCCAAGGTACCATTGCTCACTAGCTCCAAATCTGTGTAAGGCTTCAAAACCGAGCTGAGTGTATCCACCACCAACAACATCGTCACCATTATTTACTGTTTCAATCAAACCAAAGAACTCAAAACCTTTGTATTTAACGAATGGGTTAATTTGGATGGCTGTTTGATAAGCATATCTAGGATTAAACCTAGGGTCAAAATCTGAACCGCCATTAGCTACTGTAGCCAAAGTTGAATAGTATCTACCGCCCGCTCTATCGCCACCGAATATGTAATCTCTTGTTCCTTCATCATTGCTAGAATAAAGTGAACCAGTCAATCTAAGTCTTAAATCTGAATTCATTTGTTTATCCCAGCCTAACTTGCTGTAGAAAACAAATCCATCATCTCCTTTTACTGGACTTTGGTTCAGTCTACCATTTGTTAAACCTGCAACAATAATGAAGTCAGAAGGCATCACAGTTAATTCGAAGAAAGGCTCAGTTGTGAATGAATCCATAATATAGTTACCTACAAAAGGGTTATAAATTGCCGCAGCGTTGTCTGATCTCCTGAATTGAGCATCACCATAGTTAATTTGGTCCATACCAACTCTTATGCTCGCTATTTCCATTAGCCCAGAGAGAAATCCTTCTTTGATAAAGTCTAGTTTATCAATTTGAAGGTACCCACCTTTTACATAAGCCTCCGCATGGTGACGAGATGAAAGATAAGTTCTCAAATGCATGCGCATTCCATCGGCTAACTGAACATCAAAATTGAGGTTGGCTGTTGGTAGGTTGAAATTTGAGCCTAATTGAACAAGTGGATCACCCACTACCGAGTTTTCATGGCTCAAGCCTTGATATTGTAAGGCAAAATCACCACCAACTCTTACATAGAACCCTTCGAATTTAACGGTGTCTTTTTTACTTGTCTCAAAGACATTTACACCGAATTTACTATTCAAGCGATAATATTGCAGCGATTTACGATTATCATCTTGGGCGAAACCCAGGACGCTGCTTAATAAGAACAGGAGAATAAATGAAATTTTAAAGTTTTTCATGGCTATTTAGTTTTGGAAAGTTGTGTTGAATTCAATTGTGACTTCGTCACCTGTTTTAATAGTACCCATCAATGCTGTGGGTGGGTCAATCTGAAAATCTGTCAGACGAAAATCCGTGCTTCCTTTAATGGTGAAAGAGTTACCTCCACCCTTCACCTCAATATTAAAGGTCACGTCACGCGTAAAACCGGCAATAGTTAGCTTCCCCGAAGCTTTGCCGCTGGTTGCTGATTCCATTTGAGCGCTGCTTAGAACAAACTTTATGCTTGGGTGCTCCTCTGTATCGAGGGCTTTGTAAGCATTTTTGTCCATTCCTCTTTTACCACTCTTTAATGTTTCAGCCGAAAGTACTATTTCAGCTCCTGAGAAGTTTGGCACTCCATTGGTTGCAGCATTGAGCATCATAAACCCTTCACCCTCACTTGAGGTCATGTGCCAATCGTGGAGTGTGGAAGTTCCCTTCACAACAAACTCTTGAGCGGTTGGCTGTAATTTGATTCGTTCTTGGGCTTGTGCGTTAAACGTTGCAATCAGAAGTGCTGCCAAGGCTAAAATAGATGACATTTTTATGGCTCGCTTATTCATGATTCCTGGTTTTTTTGATATGATCAAAGGTATCTAAGGTGGTGTGTGCTAAGCGTGACTGGCATCAACTATTAAAGTGACTTTTGTTACACTGTAAAACTGACATAGATCATAAAATTGAAACATGTGAATATAAAAAAGAGGCCCATTCAGCCTCTTTTTGTGTATTTAGTGTCCTTTTCTAATCTACTTCTGCCTCATTAGCGGTATTTGCACTGCAATCTTTATTTCGTCTTTACATTGAATAGCTCCTCCGAAATCTGTCGGAGGCTCAAGTCCAAAATCGCTGAATTTAGCATTCGATTCAGCAATTATCCATACAATATCTTCTTCGGTGCGAGTTTTGAAATCAAATTCCAAGTCCACATTTTTTCCTGCCAAATACAGATAGCCTGGCATTTGCATTGGCCCCTCATTCACTTGAGAATACCCGTAAGCAAAGAAAGTCACTATGGGATTTTCCTCTGATAGTAGAACATTCTGAGCCTTTCTAGTCATCCGCTTGTTCTCACTATTGATAATAGATTTAGAGTCAATATTTACAATGACTCGTGATAAGTGTTGGAGGTCATCATTGTTCATTAGAATCAAGGCATCGCCTTTTAGCTGACTCGTACGAAGTTCCCAATCAGAGGTATTTGATTTACCACTCAAAACCAAGTAACCAGCGCCATCTACAATCTCATACTTCTCTTGGGCGAAGCCATGCATTACGACACTCAGAAATAGTACTGACAAAATTATTCTTAATGATTTCATGGCATTAAATTTTGTGTTGATCAAGCTATTAATCAATCATATGCTTTAAGCTATTATTAATCACTCCAAATTATGATTGATATCAGAGAACTAACAATTATAAAAAATTGAATATCAATATTTTACATTATTATGAACCACGATAAGACTCATATAAAGTGTGCTTATCATTTGGCTGTATTTAACTGTAGAGGTAATTGAATGACAATAGATATTTCATCATTACATTTTATTACTCCTCCAAAATCTTTGGGAGGTTCCATATTGAATGCAGTAAAAGTTGTTTCTGCCCTGCCTACTACCCATAATGTACCATCGTAATAATTGGAGCTAAAAGTAAAATCCATATCAACTAATTGACCACCCAAATAAATGACTCCCTTTATTTTTTTTAAATGATCTTCACTGGGTTCAAAGTCGTAAGCAAAAAAAGTAGCCAATGGAAACTCTTTCATTTTAAGCAGTTTTTCTGCTTTGTTGGTCATTCTTTTATTTGAATTGTTCTCAAGGCCTGAAACAGCCAAAGCAACTCGAAGTTCTTCTATATCAACCAAAACTCCATCATTCACTTTCACCTTAGCAGAGCCAAGTAAATTATTAGCCTCTAGACTCCAATTGGAAGTATTCGAAGTCCCTGAAATCATCAAATGTCCTTTTTCTTCAACCAAGTCATATGCTTGTTGAGCATAGATTGTATTGAGGGATACGATTGAGAGAAATATTAAAGTTTGCCACCTAAAATACATGGCGTAAATAAAAACTATTCAACTTTAACTGACCCTAACTCGGGTCATTGAAAAGCATGATTAAAGTCATTATCATTTTATTCAATGAGACGGGAATAATGGAAGAAGATCTCTAAATAAAAATGAAAGCAAAAAGCCTGATTACTTATCTGCCTCAAGAACTAGTAAAATCTCTAATTGAAGCTCATCCTTAGCTTTTACAGTTCCGGCCAAAGCAGAAGGCGGATCTAATTGAAAGTCTGTAAACTTCACCTCGGCAGTAGCAGTAACATATAACTTTTCATCTTTCCATTCTGTGGTGTAATCAAATACCTGATCACTATCATACCCTGCCACATTCAATATTCCGGAAATTTTACCTTGCTCTTCCATGCCAAAAGCAATAAAGGAAATGATGGGATTAGCCTCTGGTTGAAGTGCTTTCATCGCATTCCTTTTTAATCCTGCTTTAGAGCTCTCAAGGCTTTCTGTTTTTAAGGTCACCACAACCTTTTTAATATCCACCAGCTTACCTTCTTCAAGAAACAAGTCTGCGTTGCCTTTAACTTGTTCTGTGACCAGCGTATAGTCATGCAAGTTGGATGTTCCGCTTATTGAGATTTTACTTCCAGAAGCAGCTACCGAAAAACTGGTTTGTGCATTAGCATGAATGGTAAACAGTAACAAAGCGATGAAAGAGTAAGAGTATATAAGCTTTTTCATGGTCCAAAAAATTTAGATGAAGTTACACATCTTAGTCTAAAAAACATCACTCCTCCGCTTCTCTACTTCTTAGGGTGCCACCCCTTACCCACAAAAAGAATTCATAAATTCATCAAACTATTTTGAAGCGCTCTTCATCCTGAAGTAGAAGTAAAATAAAATGAGGGAAATTAAACTGATTCCACAAAACAACTTCTTGGTAGATGCCGCACGACAGGGCGATGTAATTGCACTTAATCAATTAGTTAAGCAATGGCAAAAGCGCATCTATAACTTCTCCTTGAAATACTTTGGTGATTATGACATGGCGATGGAGGTGACTCAGCGAACATTTATCTCTATGAGCAAGAACATCCATTCATTGAAAGATAGCAGCAGTTTTAAACCTTGGCTTTATAGAATAGCCTCCAATTATTGCCATGAAGAAGCTAGAAGACAGAGCAAAAAATGGATTTTTCCTTTCATGAAAGTGCAGGCAAAAGATGATCAGCACAACATTACAAATACACTCTCTGATGCTCAAGGAGACAACCCTGAGAAGGCTTTTGGCAACAAGGAATTGAAAAGCCTATTGAAAAAGGCCTTGGCCACCTTGCCAGATGAGCAAAGAATGGTGGTAATCATGAAGGAATATGAAGGACTTAAAATCAGAGAAATTGCTGAAGTCATGAGTATTTCTGAAAACACGGTAAAGTCGAGACTTTACTACGCTTTGGGTAGCCTTAAAAACCTACTCGATCAATGGAACATTACTAAAGAAACGGTTCATTATGAAATATAAACCAACACAGGAAGAACTAACAGCCTATTTATACGGTGAGCTTCCGCAGGAGATGATAGAAAAAATTGAAGAATACCTCAATAATAATCCGGAAGCAAAACATGAATTAGAGTCGCTGCAAGAAACACGGCTTCTCATGAATGAATTTGAAGACGAAGAAATGCCTGAACCACTGGTCTTCTTCAACCCATCAAAAAACGAAGAATGGCTTTATTGGAGAAAGTATGTAGCCATTGCTGCCACATTATTGTTGGTAATGACCTTCGGTTGGCTGAGCGGTTTTAAAGTAGATAACTCAAGCGATGGGTTCCATATCGGCTTTGGTGAAACCATCTACGGTCTCAACGAGGAGCAAGTAGCTGATATGATTTATCAAGATAGAATGACGCTGTTAGATTATGTTAATACCTCAATGGATGTGCGTAATGACAGCATCAATGAACATTTTAACGTGTTACAAGCCAACCTCACTAATGAAGATTTGCTCAAGAGCGCACTCCAAGCTGAAAAGGAGGTCTTATTGAATGATTTGACACTTCTCACAGAAAAACTAGGAGATGACTATAGAGATATCCTCAGACAGATTGTGGTGAACTTTTCAAACAATATCGAAGCTCAACGCATCGAAGATTTACGCAACATTCAAGCAGCTTTCGATGCTTTGGAGGGGGCTACCATCAACCGGCAATTAGATATGGAAGACGCCCTATTCACTTTATCGGAAAAAATTGACGCTGTTGCGGCAACCCTTTCAAACAAAAAATAACATGGTCAAAAACTCAAAATATCTCCTAGTCTCCTTGCTCATGATACTAAGTATGATGATGCAAGCACAACTATCGGAGAACACATTCGACCCTATAAAGAGAGATGTTGAAATCAGCCGAATTACACTAGAAAATTTCTTAAAGCAGTGGGAAGGAAAGCCATTGATGAATAAGATCGAAAAGGTAGAAGCAGAATACCAAAAAGACTTTGGGGTTAAGTTCAAAATTGAAGCACCGCATGCCGACATTCTAATGATCCATCAAGGAGGAACGTTCAAAAAAGGCGATGATGAAATGATGGAAACCTTTTACACCGATGAGATCATTGATTTGCAAAAGCAACGGCTAGATTCAGCCTTGAATCAATTCATAGTAGACTTTAAAACCTACCTACCAACGATCAACCCTAACCAAGTACTTGAATTTAGTATCACTGTTGGGGCTGATGAGAAAAAGGAATCCAAAGCAAAGCTTATCAGTAGTTATGAAATGCTTCGACAATGGACTATTCAAGATCTGGAATCCTTTAAGAAGGAAGAGATTACCCAAAAAGAATTTATCAAACGAGTGAAAAGAAACAACGAACAATAAAATATCTGAATTATGAAAAAGACAACAATCATACTTGGTTTAGCAGTTCTCACCTTAATAGGATTAGGACCTGGCTTAAATGCCCAAAACAATGCGTATCAAGTAGCTTCGGTAAGAGGTTATACAAATGATGTTCAAGACCTTTCCCAACTTCCAAAAATGGAGAAAGACATAGTGATTCTACAGAATGTATTGGGCGAGCTCTTCAGTAGTAAGGAATCTTCATTTTACTCAAACCAAAACGCCAAGGGAATGCACATCCCTGGTAATGGGGTAATTTTCAATATGGGCAACTCCATGTATGGAAGCACCTTTTTCGAAGTGTTAAGCGTGAGAGAAACCCGTATTGATGGTTCTTCAGAAAAAGAGGAAGAAGAGCTAAATCCAGACGAATTGAATAAAAAGAATAAGGAGAACTTGAGAGCAAAGTCAAAAGAATTCCTTGCGAATTATGGCAGTCTACTGAGTGAATTGAAGTCTGGTGAAAAAGTAATGCTTAACCTGGATTTCTCGGTAATTTCAGATAGAAGTAAAGAATCAACATCTGACAGTAGAGTGGCATTTATGGGCCCTAGGGCTAATAAAAAAAGAATGCAAAGCAGTATTTCTTATAAAACGATTAGCGATTTCACCAGTGGTAAAATTAGCCTAGATCAAGCCATGAATGCTGTAGAGATAAAAATTGTGGAAGATGTCGATAAAGACATGACAGATGCTAAAATACTTGCAGGCATTTTAGATGACCTACTACAATCTTCAATAGACGGTAAATTCAAAAGAAGAAGCCCAACAGCGTGGACTTACTTTGATGGCTTTGGAATAATGTTCAACATTCAAATGGCAACTAAAGCAAGTAGTAGTATAGTGCTAAGGGGTTGGACTGGTGATCTTGCGAACAGCGCAGTAACCGTCAAGAGAGATGATGAAAAAGCAAAACAAGATGAGGAGCTTCTTAAAGGAATGGAGGAA
The DNA here is from genome assembly GCA_964350505.1 of uncultured Roseivirgaceae bacterium. Taxonomy (GTDB): domain Bacteria; phylum Bacteroidota; class Bacteroidia; order Cytophagales; family Cyclobacteriaceae; genus Roseivirga. The sequence goes on from CAYGKL010000014.1 coordinate 12,060, forward strand.
GCTTACCCTGAGTTCGAAAATATGCTCAAAGAAAACATCGTCCAATACGGAAGAACCCTACGAAGCTTAAAAGATGGGGAAAGCATTATCATCAATGTAGATTTCGGTGGTGTTTACACAGAGTCAAAAATACCAAGAAGCATTAGAATGGTAGTACCCAAAAGCACCATTGACGCCTATGCCAAAGGACAAAAGTCTTTAGAGCAAGTAAAAAAGGAAATTGACATCACCAAATTGCAATCAGCCATATCCAATGATGTAATGTTCTATACCCCTTCAGGCATTTCCGACCAATTTTTCCCAGCTGTCATTAATGAAACTGCAACAGTACCAATAACTATAAAAAAAGCAACGGGTGCTGTAAAGTCTAAAAAATAGTTCTGATCAAAATCGAATTATAAGTCTGGCTGGTCACCAGACTTTTTTTATGTACTTAATCAAAAATGTTTCTGCATAAAATCAATTTCTATAACTTGATAGAAATTTATTCTCATGAAGAAAGTTCTCAAATATGCTCTAATGGTAATTGCCGTTGGACTAGTTGTCATTCAGTTTATCAATAGACCTGAAAAGATCAATGAACCCGTTTCCGAAAACGACATCATTGAAAACCTAAATGTCAATCCTGAAATGGCAGGAATGCTCAAAGCAGCTTGCTATGATTGCCACAGTAATCAACCCAAATACCCTTGGTATGCCAGTGTAGCTCCTATAAGTTGGGAAATTGCCGAGCACATTGAAGAAGGAAGAGATGAACTTAACTTCTCTGAATGGGCAACTTTTACTGCCAGAAGAAGAGACCATAAACTGGAGGAAATCATTGAGCTCGTAGAAAGCGGGGAAATGCCAATGCCTAACTATGTAAGAATGCATTCTGAAGCCAAGCTCTCTTCCGATCAAGTAGAAATGCTTAAAAATTGGGTGAATGCTGAAAGAGCCAAAATTGCTAATGAGGAATCGACTCAATAATCCTTACTGATGATTTGATTATTGATAATGCACTAAAGATCTCAGAATTGTAAGAAGTCAAACTTTGATTCCAAAACTCAATTAGCAGATAAGACTGTTGAAATCATTAAAGAGAAATTAATACATCGTTATAGTTTAGCCTAGCATTAAGGCTATTGAAGAATATAGACTTTCAATAGATGAGCTGCTACGGCAAGAAAGCAAGTTCATTTTTTAAGAATTTCAATGATTGAGAATTCATTTCTATTTGAACATCAGGCAATGGCCACTTACTTTAAGTTGGTCATTTACCATGAGGAGGAGAAGTATGCTAAAAACGCGGCTCAAAACACCTTTCAACTCATCGATGAATTAGAGGATAAACTCAGTAGGTTCCGACCAGACAGCGATATTTCAAGAATCAATCAACTCAAAAAAGAAGAACAGTTACTCATTGATTTTGAAACCTGGGAAGTTTTGAAAATCGCTATCCAGATTCAAAGCGAAAGTTTCGGTGCCTTCGATATTGGTGTGGCTGAACAGATGAAAATACACAGAGCTGCTCAGCAAGGCATACTCAATGAATTTGAAACGCACAATGCCTTAACAAAAGCGCAAACGGCAAAGCATGAAGCATCTATTTATGTTGATCCAGAACAACCTCGGGTTTACTGTTTAAACCCTGGTATGTACTTCGATTTAGGAGGGATTGGAAAAGGCTATGCATTAGATAAGGTCAAAGACATGATGCATGATATCGGGATTGAGACCTACACTTTAAGCGCAGGTGACAGCACAATTCTGATTAAAAACGATCCAAACGTCAAGCCCTTTTTCACCTACCCTATTACTTCGAAACTCGAAAAGGTATCACTAGAACTGAGCAATCTAAGCGTTAGTGCTAGTGGCACTTACCATCAAGGCAGCCACATTTTTGACCCTAGAAGTGGTCGCAATGATTTTACCCCGAATTTTGAAAGAACATGGGTAGCAACGAAAAGTGCAGCTTACTCAGACGCATTTTCAACAGCATTTTTCATCCTAGACTTAACAGATATAAAGTCAATTATTGAAAAGAGTGAGGAAATCTTATGGATGGCTTATTCAAACGAAGGCAAAATCACAATTCTTCAAAAAAATAGCCTAACTTAATTGTCTTGTTAATAATACCCTTTTTAAAACTTATTGAAACGCCAAAATCAGTTTGCTATGGAAAAAGCTAATAGACGCGACTTCATCAAGAAGTCATCACTTTTCGGAACTGGACTTTTCCTTGCCAGTCCATTTAACATTACTGCAAACCCATTCAAAGTTGCCGACAAAATAAATATCGCAATCGTTGGTTGTGGTGGTAGAGGAAGTGGGATGATTTTTAGCAATATTCCCAAAATACCCAGTGCTAATCTTGTGGCAGTTTGCGATATCGTAGAAAGTCGTAGAGAACGAGCAAAGGAGCGATATAATGCTCAATATGATGCTAAGATCAACTCTTACGAAGATTTCTACGAGATGATTGAAAAAGAGAATCTAGATGCAGTAGCATTTGCGACACCAGATTTTTGGCATATGCAACATACAGTAGATGCCCTCAATGCTGGTATTCATGTGTATTGCGAAAAAGCGATGTCTAACAATATTGAGGATGCCAAAAAAATGGCCATGGCCATGAAAAGCACAGGCAAATTACTCCAGATTGGTAGACAAAGAAGATCAAATGATAGGTACAGGTTTACACAACAAGTTCTATTAAACCAAGAGAATATCATTGGTCGATTAACCCATGCCATGGGGCAATGGAACAGATCTGAAATTTGGCTTCAACAACCCAATAAAAATGACAACCTAGACCTTAAGCAACTCAAAAAGTATGGGTTCGATACGGTCGATCAAGTATACAACTGGCGAAATTATAAGAAACTAGGCGGTGGTGTAGTCTCCGATCTAGGCTCTCATCAAATTGATATTTTCAATTGGTTTTTGGGGTCATACCCTCACACAGTTTACGCCACAGGAAACAACTCCTATTTTGGCTTTGAGCAAGCAGATACCATGGCTACCATTTTAGAGTACGACACTCCTAAAGGTCCTGCTATTGGTATTTATGAAAACATCTCAAACTCAAGAGCTATTGGCGTTTATGAGAGGTTCATTGGGGATCAGGGTTCTATGAATATCTCTGAAGGCACTGAAAACAAGATTTATAGGGAAGCCAGTATTCCTGAAGAAAAATGGCAGAAGTTTATTGACAAAGGCTATATCGCCAACCTTGCCAACATGCAACAATATAAGGAGAAGGAGCTCGGAGATTCTGGAATTAAAGAAACTGCTCCTCAAATTAGCTACGACATCAAGGAGATGAACGGCATGGACAAGGTTTATAATTTACAAGCACATACTGCTCACCTTTATAACTTTGTGGAAGCAGTTCGCGAGGAAGAAAAGCTGAATTACGATGCTATTACTTCTTATAAATCTGAGGTCTGCATCTACAAAATCCATGAAGCCATCAATGCTGGAGGGGGAAGGATCAAAATCGACCCGAAGGAATACGAAATTTAAATTTATAAGATCTACCACATCGAATAATACATTCATGAATTAAATCCGAACGAAACATAATTAATAGAAAAGGCGCCTAATAGGCGTCTTTTCTATTTTTGGGAGACCTAAAATATTCCTTTAGCACTTCTCTCACATCAAATGCATTGAGGTTCTGTACCGATAACTAAACTTGAATCATCAACAAAGAATTTGGTTGATAAAAATATTATTCTACATTTGTAGAATAACATAGACTAACGTAGAATGAACTTACCCAAATCAGAAGAACAATTGATTCAGATCCTTTGGGATAAAGATAAAGCCTTCATGAAGGAAATCATTGAAGCTTATCCGGACCCCAAGCCAGCATCAACTACCATAGCTACACTTTTAAAGCGGATGCAGGTCAAAGGAGTAGTTGGCCACAAAAAGTATGGTAATGTGAGGGAATATTACCCAGTCTTAAAAAAGGAAGAATATTTTTCAACACAAATGACAGGTATGATCAAGAACTTCTTCAACGACTCTGTTGGTCAGTTTGCTTCTTTCTTTACTTCAGAAAAAAACTTGAGTGATAAACAGCTCCAAGAGCTTCAAGAGATAGTAGAACAACAAATAAAAGCACGAAAGAAATGATTGAATATCTGGTCAAATTCGGATTGGTCAGCGCTATACTATATACCGTTTACCTATTAATTCTTGAGAAAGAAAGTATCTATAAGTTTAACCGCTTTTACCTTCTGGCCATTGTTGCACTTGCCTTGGTAATACCAATTACTATTGTAAAAACTGAGGTAATTACTGTTCCAGCACAAGAATTCATAGAAGTATCATCACCAGCACTAGCCTCTACATTAGAGACCGAGCCGTTCTACCTTCCTGAGACCGTACCTACCTCAGTGTCTAAAAGCTATTTAACAACGGAAGTAATCCTATGGCTAGTTTACTCATTTGTCTCGCTTGTATTCCTTTTCAGGTTCAGCCGAAACCTCTTAAAAATCCGTCAGCTCAGAATTTCTGGAACGATCATTAATCATGGTGGCCAGCATATTGTTCTGAGATCTGATATTCATTCTTCCTTCAGCTTTCTAAATACCATTTTCACCAATAAAGAAAGGTATATGAATGGACATATTCCTGCAGCGATTATCGCTCATGAATTGGTGCACGTCAGGCAAAAGCATAGCTGGGACATCATTATTATAGAGCTTATTCAAGCTGCCCTCTGGTTTAATCCAGTCATATTCTTCATCAAAAGATCTATAAAACTTAACCATGAATTTCTTGCTGATGCACATACTTTGCAAGGTTCAACATCGCTTAGAACTTATCAGGAACTACTGATCAAGCATAGTACTAGAAACCTCAACAATTCACCGGAATTATCTAGTCCAATAAATTATTCACTCACTAAAAAACGATTACAAATGATGGCCAAAAACACAACCCAACTCAAAGCTGCTACACTTTCCCTTTGCGCAATAATAGCGATCATACTCAGTTTCTGGTTTCTAGGAGAAACTAGAATTATAGCTCAGGAAGAAGAGATTAAAGTAGACTTAAACGTTTCTGAAGACTCAAAAAATACGCAAGGAGAGGCTCAGGAAGCCACATTCGAAATACTTTTTCCTGTAAGCCTAGCACTAGATCAAAAAGCACATAGTTCGTCTAACATTAAATACACAACACTCTATTCATTTAGCTCTTCAATGCGGTATAAAGCTGAGGATGATGAATGGATAGAGGCAGAGTTCAACAAAATAAGTCTTGAAACAAAAAGGAAAATAATAGATAACAATTGGTCAACGGAATTCTTGGATAGTAGCTCTGGCGAGTGGATCTCTTGCGCCATTCGGTACAAAGAAAAAATTCCATTGAATCAAAAGGATAGCAAAGTTCAAAAAACTGATACAGCTCAAAAAAAGCCCAACCATAAATATTTGAAACCAAACAATAAGGTTCGTTTTAATAACACCAAGGGAGAAAGAATTGAGAAATTATACAAAGACCTGACTCCGTCAGAGCTAGAGAGGTTTAAGCAAAACGAGGCTAAACCTGCCTACTTCCTTCCTCCCCCACCAAGAGGATATGTGCCAGATAATTTTGCCGAGCAATTCTCAAACGAGAAAGAATATGGTGTTTGGCTTGATGGGAAGAAAATCAATAACTCAGAGCTTAAAAATTACTCAGCCAATGAAATTCATCACTACTATAAAAGTGCACTATTAAAAAATGCCAAAAACTATGGAGTACATACCTTTCAATTAAACGTATATACCGATAAATATATGGAAGGGAAACCTGATGGAACTTGGATTAATCTTTTGACTATACCTGAGGGTGGCATTCAAAAACTTAAAGAACAAAAGAATAGCAACAAATCAGGGAATGGCCCATTTCCGAGCTATGTCTTCCATGACGACACAAAGACAAGATGGGTAGACGAGAAAGGTCATGTTGTCAAGTCAACAGAGAAGAAAGGAACAGAAGAATTTCAATTCTATGTTCCACCAGTTAAGTCTAAACCCATTTCAGCGGAGACTCTTCAAAAGTACATTTCCAATCCTCAATACCATCTCTGGTTAAACAATGAGCCGGTTCATGCTAAACATGAGTTGGAAATATCAGCGGATGAAATCCATCATACACAGGATATTTTCTCGAAGGGTATTCACCAACTGAACATCATCACAAAGAATTACTCAAAGATTGAAGAAATAGAAAATGGCTTTTGGGTTACGGTTCCAAAAGAACATGTAAGTCAGCTTATTACAAGCAGCACAGATTCAAAGTAGGTTAAAAGTAAAAGGCTGCCAGCTCTTAAAGAGCTGACAGCTCTAACATACTAGTTAGACGATTCGGAGTCGTCAGACCAGTGCCAGTGGCCACACCCGCACAAAAATCAAAAAACCCCGACCAATGGCCGGGGTTTTCATTTTATCATAAGACCAATCCTATTTGTCTATTGAACCGACAACTCGCTTCATAAACTCATTGAGTGCTTCTTTTCTCGGCTTACCTCCTTTGATGGATTCGTTCACCTCTATGGCTCCATAGAAGTTAGAGATCAACTCCCCTATCACGTCAAGCTCTTCGTCCTTTAGGTTCTCACACTCAGTAAGATTCTCGAGCGTTTCAATAGCCTCCAAAACAAAATCCTGATCGTTTTGCTCTATGAAATCGGTGATATGCTTAATTAACGGCAATCTCATTGACCAAAGCTTTAAGCGATTCAAACTTGTTCGTTTGCACCTGGTTTACCAATTCACCACCTTCATAGGCGGCAAAAGTTGGTAAGTTGTTCACATTAGCTAGTTTCCTAGACTCAGGGAACTTCTCTGCATCAACAATAACGAAAGCAGCGTCTTCACGCTCAGTTGCTAGCTTCTTAAATTTAGGCTTCATGATTCGGCAATTGCCACACCATGAGGCTGAAAACTGTACAAACACCTTCTTATTGTTATTCAGAACCTCTTGTAAGTTATCTTGACTTAATTCTGTTATCATAATATTCTTAGTTATTGCTTAGGTAAGAAGAAACTCCATCTCTATTGGCAGACATGGCTTCTTTACCTTCTTCCCAGTTAGCAGGACAAACTTCTCCGTGCTGCTGAACGTGAGTATAAGCATCGATTAATCTTAAGTATTCGTTTACGTTTCTTCCAACAGGCATGTGGTTAATACCTTCATGGAAGACTGTTCCTTCCTCATCAATAAGGTAGGTTGCTCTGTAGGTCACGTTATCTCCCTCTAGCAATTCAATGCCTGTTTCCTCATCATAGCTAACACCAGTGATGTTCAGGATATCTAAAGCTCTTGAAAGGTTTCTGTTGCTATCAGCAATCAGGTTGTATGAAACACCTTCTATACCACCATTATCTTTGGAAGTATTTAACCAAGCAAAGTGAACTTCAGCTGTATCGCAAGAAGCTCCAATGACGATAGTATTTCTCTTTTCAAATTCAGGAAGCGCCTCTTGAAAAGCATGTAGTTCAGTTGGGCAAACAAATGTGAAGTCTTTAGGGTACCAGAAAAGGACTACTTTTTTATTGTTTTTCTTTGCCTCCTCAAGCACATTCAATTTAAAAGTATCTCCCATTTCATTCATGGCATCTACTGTGATATTTGGAAAATTTCTACCTACGTAACTCATCTCTATTATTTATTTTAGTTTTATTTCAAAAGTGTTTTCAATTGCCGTGCAAAGATAGATTGACTCAGGCTGAAAGGTCTTTAAAAGCTATTGGTTTAATGAATTTTATATTGATAAAATCAATATAAATTAACCCTTCATACGAGGAAACAATCCCTAAGCTCCCGCGTGATTTTCAACATCAACTACTTATGAAAAGTTTTCTAAAACCCTCCTTTCTTCAACTTTCTTCAAAATAAAAAAACATGTAATCGATTGCATAAACAAGGATTTAAGAGGCTTACACTTAGTTAATATTTGATCAAAACATCATTTGACAGAATAAGATTTTAATATTACATCAAGCACAATACTACCTATAAGGTTCTACAGAATAAGCCAATCATTCTAATATAAAATTATTGATAACATCAATATACCTGATGATTAGGTATTTGCGGATTTGTGTCAATTTATTTCAGGACGAGTCACACATAAAACGAAAAAGCCAGACCCTTGTGAGGTCTGGCTTTTTAATAATTTGCTGGTTCTTCTTAGTTACCGCTTTTACCTTTCTCCAGTTTAAGGCTCTCTCCCTCCTCTACTTTCTCTTTAGATTCATCTACCAGGTCATATCGAAGCGTTCTGCCCTTTAAGGTAGCAGGCAAGCCATAAGCCATCCATTCTGGCATTGGTGCACCCTTTAGGTAATGATCGAAGAATTGACCCATTCTAACGGATAAGTCTTTTCTGTTTTTGCGCTGTCTCAAATTGTGATCTTCATCGTTATAGACAACCAACCATGAAGGCTTCTGTAATCTTCTCAAAGACATGTAAAACTCAATTCCCTGATACCATGGCACAGCACCATCGGCATCGTTATGCATAATAAACAACGGTGTATTAATGTTCGGCACGCCAAAAAGCGGAGAGTTCTCGATGTATAGATCAGTTTTATCCCATAGAGTACCGCCAATTCTTGACTGTGTTTTTTCGTATTGGAACATACGGCTCATACCAGAGCCCCAACGAACACCACCATAAGCGGATGTCATATTGGCCACAGGAGCACCTGCACCTGCTGCGGCATACATGTCAGTTTTAGTAACAATGTGAGCCACTTGATAACCACCCCAGCTTTGACCCTGAATTGCCATTTTCTTCTCATCGACAAAACCTTTGGCCACCACTGCTTTGGTTGCAGGTACCACATGATCCATAGCACTCTTACCAGGTTGACCTTCTTCATACTTAATGTCTGGCACAAGAACCAAGTAGTCGTTACTCACGAAATAAGGAATATTTATAGTACTAGCACTTGGGGCAGGACTTGGATGACTGTGCAATGAGTTAGATCTTCTCTCATAGAAATAGACCACCATTGGATATTTCTTATTAGGGTCGAAGTTCTCAGGCTTGTAAAGAATAGACTGCATTATCTCTCCATCATAACCTGACTCAAATTCTACCAATTCAGCTGTTCCCCAGTTATAAGGATCTTCTTGAGCATCTAAATCGGTTAACTTAGTCAGTCCGTCCATTTCCACACTGTTGGCAGCATAAACCTCTGGATATTCTTCGTAAGTAGACATTCTCACTAAAACACGATCGGCATTTTTGGCTTTATTCAGACCGTTAACGCTCATGTCTTTCATTACGATAATTTCAGGCTCTGAAGCAGCAGTCATACTCCCGTAGGCATATCCCGAAGCCTTTGTCCACTCATTGAACACACTAAGTACAGCCTTCCCATCAGTTGTCACAAAGTCCTCATCTCTATCGAGTCGTTGGTACCTGTATTCCATTTTATTCGCTCTACCGTGTCCATTAGTTATATTCACAGGAGCAGTTCTTCCTTCTGGGTCAAACTTCCAGATGTCATATCTGTCGTTAATATAGAAGGCTGCATCGTCTTTAGCCCAACCAGCGGTTCCGTAACTACCTGCCAATGAAGGAGAATCGTGTAATTCATTTGCGAATGAAACATCCATGTCAGCTGTTAGATTGGTAATTTTTCCTGAGTTGACATTCATAGTGTAGTAATTACCATCTTCTTGGTTGAACCAATTCAGGTATTTTCCGCCAGCAGAAAGCGAAGCAAAACCAACAGTGCTCTCGAGCAACACCTGCACTTCGCCAGTCTTGGCATCAACCTTATAATAGTCTCTTGGCATTTGCGTATCCCAAGTCATTTGGGTTCTGTAACGCTGATCGTCCATAGCAAGAAAAAAGTCTCTGTCGTTTTCGGTATCTACATAAACCGATTCTAAATCAGTTCCTTCCAATTGCACCAAACGCTTCGTATTCAGGTCGAATACAACTTCATAAGTTCTGTTCTTCTCTCTATTCGCTTGAAGCTTTTGCATTGGCTGAATAAACGGGTCATTGTATGACCATACATCTACTTGAGGTCTTTCTTCTTTCAGAATAGTTGTATCACTCTCATACTGATACTCGACTGGCTTTGGAGCAGTTCCAAAATACAATCTCTTGCCAGACTCTGAGAATCTGATGGAGCTATTGTCGCCTACCATCCAGCCATCAGGAATTCCATTGGTGGTCGAGTCTGCCAATATGCTGGCGCTAGAACTTCCATCAGCCCAGTACATTACGCTCCAAAACTTGTCATCAGCGTCTTTCTCACTAGCAGTGGCAAAAAAGGCCAGCTGCTCAGCATCTTCATCCATGGCTACTTTTTTGTAGTCTGTCATGCCAGTACTTAAAGTGGTTAAAGTGGCTGTTTCTGCATTATAAGCATGAAGTTCGGCCGGATTCAACGAGTCAACCTCATCTAATTCATAAACAAGTAGCTTTCCATTTTTTGCAAACTCGTATTCCATTACCCCGTCAAAACTCTTCATTTCACCAGTTCTCATATTGAAAAGCACTAGCTCTGTTCCTTTTGATTTCTCTCTAGGGTTCACTGGTTCTGCTGGTTCCGAAACTTCAGTTTTAACTTCCTCTTGTTTTTTATTCTTCTTCTTTCTTTTGCTCTTACCCTTCTCCTCTTCTACTTGAGGCTCTTCTTTTTTCTCCACTTTCTTTTTCTCAACCTCTGGCTTCTCATAAAGCCAAGCCATCCATTCATCAGATTCACTAGGCAACTGGTAGTTTTTAACTCGGGCGAATTTTTGAACATCACCACTTCCCAAATTCACAATAAACAATGAATCTTTTGGCATTTTAGCGGCAACAGTCTTTTTGAGTTTGAGTTGGCGTTCTTCTTCGTAGGCAGGTTTAATTTCACCAACAACATACATACTATTGTTAGAGAATGAGTATCTCGAAACTCGCTCAATTTTGATGTTTTCTGAATTATTGAGGTTTCTTAATTCAAGGGTGGCATCTCCTACTTGCGGAGCGATTCTCCAACCTGCCCAGTTACCATCGTTGCTTATAGTTACTGACTGAATTCCCTTCCAGTCGTCATAAACATCGTGGGTGATTGGCTTTTTCTGTGCCCATGCAAGGGTCACTAGCAAGCTAAAGACTACGGTTAATCTGATTTTTCCTATTGACATTTTCTAATGGTTTAATTTTAAGGCCTTACAAATATAATTGTCTGGTCGTCTTAGCAAAGACTTCTTATATTAAGCTGTCATTTCAAAAATAAAGCTTCATGAATAAAAGAATTATACTCTGTCTTGCCTTCGCAAGTCTTTTCAGCTTCGCCAAAGCCCAGAAAACCATAGCCGAAGCCACCGAAGGAACGGTAAAAAAAGAAGGCTTTTTCAATTACTATTGGGACGAAAAAGCTGGCAAAGTCTGGCTAGAAATAGATAAACTCGATACAGAATTTCTCTATGTAAACTCTCTGGCTGCAGGTATAGGCTCAAATGATATTGGGCTAGACCGTGGACAATTGGGCGGCACGCAAATAGTTGAATTCAGAAGAGTTGGTCCAAAAATCCTAATGGTTCAACCTAATTATAGCTATAGAGCTGTTTCTGATAATGCAGATGAGGTGAGGGCCGTAAAAGAAGCTTTTGCAGAATCTGTTTTGCAAGGTTTTACCGTTGCCGCTGAGTCGGATGGCAAAATACTTATCGACATCACATCCATGCTGCTTTCAGATGCCCATGGTGTAGCCAATACTTTGAGCAGATCTAGACAAGGTAACTTTAGAGTAGACGGAGGTCGCTCAGCCATTTACCCACCAATGCTTAAGAATTTCCCGAAAAACTCAGAGTTTGAAGCCACTATTACTTTTACTGGAAGTGGAGCTGGCGGCTATTTAAGAAGTGTAACCCCTTCTTCAGAAGCCGTGACAGTTCGTATGCATCACTCTTTCATAGAGCTGCCAGATGCTAATTATGAGAAAAGAAAGGCCGATCCTCGATCAGGCTATGGCACCATCAGATACATGGACTATGCTACGCCTATTCAGGATAATATCGTCAAGCAATTTTCTAGAAGACATCGATTAGAAAAAAAGAACCCGAAAGCACGGGTTAGCGAACCTGTTGAACCAATCAGATATTATGTAGACCGCGGAGCTCCTGAACCAATCAAGTCTGCGCTAATTGAGGGCGCCCGTTGGTGGAACCAAGCTTTTGAAGCAGCAGGCTATAAAGACGCTTTTCTTGTAGAAGAAATGCCAGTAGGCGCTGATCCATTAGATGTTCGATACAATGTAATTCAGTGGGTTCACCGCTCTACGCGTGGCTGGTCCTACGGATCTTCCGTAACTGATCCAAGAACAGGTGAGATTATCAAAGGTCATGTGAGCTTAGGTTCACTCAGAGTGAGACAAGACTTTATGATTGCCCAAGGTCTTTTAACGCCTTATGAAAACGGAACCACTCCTGATCCGAAGTTGCTCGAAATGGCTTTGGCTAGGTTAAGACAACTTTCGGCTCACGAAGTAGGGCATACAATTGGTTTGATGCACAATTACATTTCTAGCACCAATAACAGAGCTTCAGTAATGGATTATCCTCATCCACTCATTGAACTAGAGAATGGTCAGATAAGCTTGAAAAACGCATACGATGTAGGTATTGGAGCTTGGGACAAAGAAGCTATTACTTGGGGCTATCAAGATTTCCCAGATAATGTTGATGAAGACAAAGCGCTTGATGAACTGATTGAAGGCCAATACAAAAAGAATCTTTTCTTTATTACAGATTCAGATTCGAGATCCATTGGAAGTAGCCACCCTCAGTCACATCTTTGGGACAATGGTAAAAGTCCAGTAGAAGAACTTAATCGCTTGATGGACATTAGAAAAACTGTGCTTCAAAACTTCTCTGAGAAAAACATTCCAGTTGGAACTCCAATGGCAACACTTGAAGAAGTTTTGGTGCCAATGTATATGATCCACAGGTATCAACTAGAAGGAGCAGTAAAGGTTTTAGGTGGAACGTATTACAATTACAAATTAAGAGGCGACTCACAGCCTGCTCAAAGAGTTGTGCCTAAAGCTGAACAACAAGCTGCATTACAGGCCCTATTGAATACAGTGAACCCTAATCAATTGGCTTTTCCTGAACACATTATAGCCATGATTCCTCCGAGACCTCCAGGGTTCGGAAGATCAAGAGAAACTTTCAATCCAAGAACAGGACTCAATTTCGACCCTGTAGCACCGGGTGAAACTATCGCTGGCGCAGTAATGAGTTATATTTTCAATGCTCAAAGGGCCACAAGATTAGTTCAGCAAAAAGCAATGGACAGTAATCAAATGGGTTTGACAGACGTGATTAATGAAATTATTGAGAAGACCTTTTTCATGACCTATGATAACGGCTATCATTTAGAGTTGAATAACGCGACTGAGAATCAACTGGTTTATGCTTTAATGGATTTATATAAGAGCAACAGCGCCTCAGCTCAAGCCAGGTCTGAGGCTTTGTATGGATTGAAACAAATCAAAGCAATAGTCAGTGAAAATAATTCACAAGCAAAGCCTTCAACAGCTGCCCATTATGCTTATTTAAACATGATTATTGATCAGTTTATGGATAATCCACAAGAGTTAGAGACACAGAGCATTCTTCCTCCGCCAGATGGTTCTCCAATAGGTATGGACCTTGAGAGATGGTGCTCTTTCACTGATAATTAATTAGAAGGCTGCCTAGAGGCCTAGTCGGCTGCGTCATTCTGAGCTTGTTTCAGAATCTTTTTAACCAGAGACCATGAAATGAATTCAGGATGACGACTTGTTGAGGCTTCAAGGTAGTTTTTTTAACTTCATTTCTGGTGTTACTTTTGCTTCCCTGCTACGTCTATAAGCCGAAAACAAACTTATGAGTATAAGAAATATAATTGCCCTCTGCCTGATCATCATTTCTCTCGTTTGCCTCTATCCGGGATTAACACTCCCTATCCTTAATATCAACATTGGGGCGAATATTCCACTACTTGGTAGATTCGAATTGTATGACAGAACCCAAAGTATAATTAGTGGCATAAGGTTGCTTTATGATTTTGACAATGCACTTGTAGCCACCTTAATCCTTCTTTTTTCGGTAGTGGTGCCCATTCTTAAGGCCATACTTCTTTGTCTTGTTTTGGCCTTCAAAAACTGGAAATGGCGCATTCCAGTTTACAGATTTGTAGCACTTATTGGTAAATGGTCAATGGCCGATGTATTCGTTGTGGGTGTATTCTTAATGTATTTGGCTACTGCTTCTGAAGAGAATATCTCATCGAATATATTGGAGGGCTTCTACTATTTTGCCTCCTATTGCATCATTTCAATCATAGCCATTCAAGTCATTTCTCTAAAAGACATTACAGGTAAAAATGGGATAGCCTCAGTTGATCAGATACAATAGCAGCACTCATTTCATGTAATTTTTACTTCTATTTTTTGCACAATAATTTGTGATCAACAGAATTATGACTAATCTTAATCCAAATCATTTTCTATGGATCAGTTGATGGAGGTTTTAAGCTCATTTCCTTGGTGGGCTTACATTATTGTTTTTTTGGTATTAGTCTTCCTCAGGGATATTTTCCAGAAAAAACACACCATCAGCCACAACTTCCCTGTGGTTGGTCATTTGCGCTATTTATTAGAGAGAATTGGTCCAGAATTACGGCAATATATAGTAGCGAATAACCGAGAAGAATTACCCTTCAATCGAAGCCAACGCTCATGGATTTACGCCAGCTCCAAGAAGCAAAACAACTACCAGGGCTTTGGAACAGATCAGGACCAAAGTGTAGCTGGCTATACATTTATTAATCCCGCATTATTCCCCTTTAACCCACCTGCCGATCACATCAGTGTTAAACAAAAAGACTTTCTGCCTTGTGCCAAAATAATGGGTGAGTTTAATGGAAGAAAACGACCATTTAGACCTCGTTCTATAATAAACATCTCAGCCATGAGTTTTGGCTCACTCTCTGGAAGAGCCATTGAATCGCTCAATAGAGGAGCCCATGCGGCTGGTGCCTTTCATAATACTGGTGAAGGTGGCTATTCTACTTACCATAAAACGGGGGCCGATACGGTACTTCAAATTGGAACAGGCTATTTTGGTGTGAGAGATGATGCAGGAAATTTCGAATTAAGTAAGCTTGTAAAACTCACCCAAGAATACAGCCAAATCAGAGCCATAGAAATAAAGCTCTCACAAGGTGCAAAGCCAGGGAAAGGCGGTGTGCTACCAGCCTCCAAAATCACCAAAGAGATTGCCGAAATCAGACATATTCCAATGGGCCAAGATGTAGTTTCTCCTTCCAGCCACTCTGCATTTAGTAACCCATCTGAATTACTAGACTTTATTGAGACTATTGCAGACGCTACTGGCTTACCTGTTGGTTTTAAATCTGCTGTGGGCAAGTTAGAGTTATGGGAAGAGCTCACAGACCTAATGGTTGAAAAGAACATTGGTCCAGACTTTATTGCCATTGATGGTGGTGAGGGAGGTACTGGAGCTGCACCTCCCGCCTTCGCTAATCACGTGGCTTTACCTCTAGTTTATGCTTTCGCTGCTATCTACAAAATCTTTCAAAGAAAAGGACTTACGAATAGAGTGGTATTCATAGCTTCTGGTAAACTCGGCTTTCCCTCAAGTTCCTTGATGGCATTTGCCATGGGCGCAGACCTTATCAATGTAGCCAGAGAAGCCATGATGGCAGTTGGTTGCATTCAGGCACAGTCTTGCCACACAAACACCTGTCCTGCTGGTGTTGCCACACAAAATAAGTGGCTCGAAATGGGCATCAATGTGAAAGATAAATCAGAACGCTCTGGGCAATACCTAAAGACACTTAAAAAGGAAATACTCGAAATTACTCACGCTTCAGGCTATGAGCACCCTTGCCAGATGACGATGGAAGACGTGGATGTAGGCATGGGCGACAATAACTATACAACTACCTTGCAGCAAGCCTATAAGTACATTAAAGAACCCGTAGCTTTTACAAGCATGAAAAGCTTGGCTGAGTGTCCTCATTTAGGAAATGCTAAAGAACCTATTGAAGCTTAGGCTAATCACATAAAGCATGTGGGCGGAGATCATCAGCTTCTATAGAACAAGAGTTGATGTAAGTAGAACTTTTGAAGATTCTTTCCACTCCGTTTTTGGAATTCCTTTTTTAATCATCCATGATAAAGTGACCCAAAAAAAAGCTGGGTAAGTATTGAGATAGAAACAACTGACTTTCTATCTGCTTTAAATTTTGAGGGTTCCCACAGCCAGAAAAGCACCTGAAGTTTCCTTCCTTCTTAAAAAGACCTGGTTGCAGCTTCAAGATTGAAAAATAACAATTAAATTAAGGATGCCTATGTTTTGATGCATAGGCTCAACTTTGAACAACAGCCGTATGAAAATCAGAATCTCCTTACTTTTTGCAAGCTTTCTTTTATGCACAAGTTTGCTGGGACAATCCATTAGCAATCAGGCAGATGCCAAACTTCAAGCCTTCGTAGAAAAAACCCAAGTACCCGGTCTTAGCATATCCATATCACAAAAAGGTGAACTCGTTTATTCAAAAGGCTATGGCTATTCAGACTTGGAAAAGAAAACGCCTGTCGATCCTTCAAAGACCATGTTCAGAATAGGAAGCGTATCCAAGACCCTTGCCGCTGCAGGCTTGGCTAGGCTCTATGAAGCAGGATTGGTTGACCTAGATGCTCCTATTCAAAAATATGTTCCTATTTGGCCTGATAAAGGCGCTACTATTACATTAAGAATGCTGGGAGGCCATTTGGCTGGAATTAGACATTATAAGGGTCAGGAATTTTTGAGTAATACCAAATATGAAGACGCTGTAGATGGTTTAGGCTTTTTCATTAATGATCCCCTCATCAACAAACCTGGAACCGAATACTCCTATTCCACGCATGCATGGAGCCTTATCTCTGTGGCCATGGAAAATGCGGCTGCACCTGAGGCAAGCTTTCTCTCAGACGTGAGCTTCCTTTCTTATATGCAGTCTGAAGTTTTTGATGCCATAGGAATGGATAACACAGTTCCTGATCATGCAGACCAAGATATACCCAACAGAACAAGCTTCTACCAATTCACCAATGGCCAAGTGGTTGAAGCCCCTTATGTCGACAATAGCTATAAATGGGCTGGAGGTGGCTTTATTGGCACTACTGAAGATTTATGCAAGTTTGGTCAAGCACACATGGAAGCCGGCTACTTGGAACAGTCTACCTTAGATGAATGGATGACATCTCAAAAGACAGCTTCTGGAGAAACAACCAATTATGGCATTGGATGGAGAACTTTCGAGAGACCAAGTGGAAAAACCTTCTACGGTCATAGTGGTGGTTCTGTAGGAGGCATCACCTACTTTCTTATTCACAAGCCTTCCCAAACGGTTTTAGCCATTACAGGCAACATGGACCCACTCAACTATGGGGCATTGCAGTTTGAGTTAATGGAAATGTTCATCAAATAACGAATAGACAGCTAAGGATACAGATAAAATCAAACTCCCTCAGGAAAAGTGACTTAAGTCACATAAATGCTCATTAACATTAGCTTACTTCGAAGCATGAAAGGAAAGATAGTCCGCTTGGTGATGGTCTGTTTAATTTGTGCAGCTATCATTTTCGGAATTTCTCTTTTCATAGAATCCTTAAATTAATGGCTATGAAAAAAAATATGGGATCAGTTGATCGAATCGTCCGAATCGTAATTGTTATCGCTCTCGCTGCACTTTATTTTACGGGTACAGTTACAGGCTTATGGGGTACAATAGCACTCGTAGCAGCAGCAATATTCACATTAACAAGTCTTGTTGGTTTTTGCCCTATCTACTCGATATTAGGTGTAAAAACCTGTAAGGTTTAAGATCCAAGAGCATATGTAGAGTACTCAAAAAGGTTTATTTCAAAACATTTCTATTCCTTTTTAAAACTTAGTAATCCAATTTTTAGTTAAAATGATGTCATTTTTTAACTTTAACACTGGGTTTAAAATGAGAATAGATTTGTTTGATGGCTTCGGTTTGATGCATAGCAAAAGTCAATTTCAATAGAAGACCTTTGTTGAAAAATTGTCGGGATAAAACATTTCATATTCGGGACTGATTTTTAACATGTGGAATTTAATTGGATAACATAAGCTTAAATCATACTTATGCGACTAACAATCTACACACTATTCCTTCTTTTAGCTTTTAATTGTGCAAAAGGCCAGGTTAAGACTATCAAATTAGATAGACCAAATTCAATCTCTACAGCCTACGAAGTTCATCCTTTATCCTCCACAGGATTATTCTTAATTCATTACAAGGATCAAATCCAATCTCAGACCAGCACTAAGCAGGTTGACTACTACAATGCGGAATTAGAGCTTGTAAGAAGCTTTCTGTTCGAAATAGACGAACGCTATTTAGCGCTTGGATCGCAGTCAAACGAAGAAGGACTATTCTTGCTTTATCAAAAGAAAGTACTGAAAAATGATCTGATGATGATGCATATTCAGCCTAGTGGGGATTATAACACCTACCAAATTCCATTACTGGAATCCATGAATGTGAATCACTTTGATGTGCACGAAGGGATGGTATTTTTAAGTGGCTATTTTGAAACAAGGCATACTTCCTTCCTTTATGAAATGGAGACAAATCGAATTATTGCACTTGAAGGTTTTTATCAAAAAGGAGTCCCAATCATTAAAAGCTTAATTGACAAAGAGGAGAACATCATTTCTGTTTTAACCAAAGTAGGAATTCAAGAAGTACCAGCTTCTACATTTGCGGTCAAAAATTTCGATTTGAATGGAACATTACTGAGAGATATAGTTCTTCAAACAGATC
>CAYGKL010000014.1:31009-41128 GCA_964350505.1 uncultured Roseivirgaceae bacterium
CTAGACATCCTTCCAGTATTAGTCCATTGGTATGAGAATAAGATTTTGGTGTATTGGACTGAGAAAGAACAGATCACAGACAAAGGTAATTTTATCTTATCATCCTTTACTTTAAAACGAAAATGAACATTTCAAATTCGAATGCTTGCTCAGGTTTCAAACGCACTTGATAGGCATACCTTCTTCTTAAAGAGATGTTCTAACCTTTCAATTCATTATGGCAGTATTCCTTAAGTAAAAGGCACTATTGGACCACTAGGCGCACTTTGAGTCATTATTGTCTTATTCATGATGATCAACTCTAAGATTATTGATTCAACGGTTATTAGGATAAGCTTGGATTAATCAATTATAACTAATATATTAGTTTATTGATTAATCTTTTAGTTTAAACCTGCCAAAATGAAAAAACTAGCCCCATTAATGTTGACAATGCTCTTATGTGCTTGCGACAAATCAGATCTCTTTATAGAACCGAACGAAGAAATCTCCGAAGCTATTCAAGTATTCGAAGAACCCGTTACCAGCATGGATCAAGTATTCATGATTGTGGAAAAACCGCCTTCTTACCCAGGCGGCATGCAAGCCTGGCAAAATCATTTAGGATCTACATTAAGGTACCCTAAAGAAGCAAAAATGAACGGCATTGAGGGTGCAGTATACCTCAGTTTTATTGTAGACAAAACGGGAGAATTGAGAGATATGGAAGTAGTAAAAAGAGTCGGTCATGGCTGTGATGAAGAAGCCTTGAGAGTACTAATGGAATCCGAAAACTGGAACCCCGGTTTAGAAAAAGGTAAAGCGGTAAATACTAAAATGCAAATCCGTATTGTCTTTAGATTATCTGAAGGCAAGGGTGGCCCATCAACCATCAGTCATGAGTTAGTAGAAAATAAACCTACTGAAATAATCGAAATACCGCATAACTCTACAGCATCTGCTGAAATAACCTCCTATTGAGCCCAAAACGTCAAAAATACAACACCTTAAAAGCAAGCCTGATTATCTGGCTTGTTTTTGTTTTAGTGAGCAGCTGTAACCATCGATTACCTGTTTGGTATAAGAACTCGATAACATACCACTCTCCATCGAAAAATGATACTATCTATTACAGGCAACCACTAGACACTGTCTATAAAGTTGTTGAAAACAATCCTTCATATCCAGGTGGCCAAAATGCATGGATACAACATTTAAAAAAGAGTTTAAAATTTCCTGAAAAGGCGGTCATTAAAAATATGAAAGGCTATGTATTGCTTTCTTTTGATGTAAACAAGGTCGGTGAAATCAAGAACATCAGAATAAGTCGCAGTTTAGGATATGCTTTTGATCAAGAAGCTATGAGAGTTTTAAAGGCTTCCTCACCTTGGTTGCCAGCTTCACAAAATGGTGAAGCCGTTCATGCGAAATCAATGATCCGAATTCACTTTACACAGCCTTAAGCGAACTATGCAAGTAAAGGAGCTAAAACAGGATTTAATTCTGGCAAGAATGATCTCCGCATTGCCATCTATACGGATAATGAACAAATAACATAATTATAGCAGCCCCTTCACCTCAAGTTCTTTCCTGAGTCGTTCGTGATTATTCCAGAACTTGTTCTCAACTACTTTCCAAAGTCGTTTTGCTTCAGCATTCTCTGCTATTAATTCATCTGAAGGGTCATCTGAGAAAAGGATGAACCAATACTGATAGTTATCTAATTCTGAAAAACTTCTAAGGTATTCGAGTGCCTTTTCGGTATTTCCAAAATGAGCATGATAGGCATACATAAAAATATCTTTGTAGAACGACTCATCATTAATAGCAAAGTCGTAATAGTCTTTATATAGTTTTTCAGCCTCTTCTTTCCTACCCAATTCTTCGTAAACAATTCCAATTTTCAAATTCTCATACCTGAAAACATCGAGCTTAAGCGCTTCGCGTTCATCTAATAATATGCTGTAGTATTGATATGCCGTTTCATAGTCTCGCATAAAGAAACTGATCTTACCTATCTCTTGAAGTATGTCAAGCCTAGATTCATCCTTTTTCCATTCTGTGATCAGCCTACTCCTCAGCTTTTCCATATCACGATCTTGCGCATAAAGCATAAAGGCTTTCACGTAATGAGAGAAGCCATTGTTCTGGCTGTAATCTAAAGACCTATCGACATAAAAGATTGATTCCTCTACAAAGCCACTTTGAATCAGCGCATTACTGAGATGTAAGTAGACGAAGCTAGTGGTGAGAGAATCACTCGATGCGACATCGAGTTGAATTGCTTTCAAAGCATACTCTAAATACTTCTCCGTATTCGGAAGAAATGTGGCATAGAGATCGGAAAGCATATTAATAACAGATACCGAATTCGGATTGTACTCCAAAGCTTCCTCCAACACCGGAATCATAGCTTCATATTTACCGATTTGCCTATAGCTCAATGCCTTTGCAATTAAACTCTCTGGCAGTTTGGGGTCATATTGCATCGCTTTTTCAGCTGCTTCTTTGATTTCCTCGGTGTATTTTTTTTCTGCCAAAAAAACATCTAAGTAGAAGTAACAAACGGTTAACCCAGCATAAGACAAAGCAAAACCTTCATCTAGCTCAATGGCCTTTTTAAAATAGGGTATTGCCTGACTGAGTTTACTCATATCTCCAAAATCCACGAGGTTTTGTGCTTTTAGAAAGTTGTCATAAGCAATGAGGTTGTCAGTTGGGATTTTAGTGATCTGAGCCTTGGCCACAGGAGTAATTAGGACTTTAATTTTGGAGGCTATACTGCTGGCAATTTCTTGTTGCAGGCTGAAGATATCATCAGTTTCTCTTTCGTACTGTTCAGCCCAAAGGTGTCCATCTGTATTTCCATCAATCAGCTGAATATTGAGAAGAATCTTATTACCTATTTTTTGGCCGCTACCCTCCACAAAATAACTTACGCCCAACTCTTTGGCAATCTCTGGAATTGACTTTGGTGAATTTCTATATTGCTCAACAGAGGTTCTACTAATCACTCTCAAATCTCCTATCTTCTGAAGATTATTAAGTGTGGATTCCATTAGGCCATTGATGAGGTAAAGATTCGTTGAGTCATTGCTATCATTCTTAAATGGCAATACCGCTATTGACTTCTCTAAAGAATCTTTAGCAACTGGTCTTCGGTTCATTAGCCAAACAGTTACAACTGCTATAATGGCAAGAAGAGTAAAAGAGGCAATGCTGACATATGTATTCTTCTTATCCGACACTTTAAGCACTTCCACATCTTCCAGTTTTTGGCTTTGCTTACCAACCTCGCCTGGAGGATATCCATAGTGCTCGCGAAAACATTTAACAAAATAGGAGGTGCTATTGAAGCCTACCTGAAAGGATACTTCAGAAACATTTAATGAAGAATCTTTGAGGATCTCCATGGCCTTCTCCAAACGAACTACCCTGATAAATTGGCTCACTGAAAGCTCTGTGAGTTTCTTCACTTTTCTCAGCAAATTAGATCGGCTCATACCCACTTGGTCGGCCAATTCAGAAACCCCAAACTGCTCATCGGCCATATTGGCCTCAATAGCCTCTCGAAGCTTGTTTAAAAAATCATTTTCCCCTTTGGGAAGGTGTTGCATGATGAGGAATGGGTTTAAGTCAACTACAAAGGAGGTAAATATAATTCGAAGTCACAACAGGTCTAAAATCATTGTTTATGACCTCCAAACGCATGGCATGCATCATAATTTATACGATTGCGCCATAGTTTTGCCCTAGTTCTAAAACTTGATACGATCCGCATCATGGCTTATAAGCACACCATTCATTCTCCCCCGACCTTTACAACATCAGAAAAAACAAAACTAAAAGTCATGAAAAACAGAATCTTAAACTCAATTAAAGTAACAACAGCCATCCTATTTTTAATGATTGGCAGCTTAGCTTGTCAAACAAAGGAAAGCAACAATTCAGTAACTGATGGAACAGTATCCGCGAAAGTAAAAGCACCTAACATCAGCATTCATGATGCTACAGTTGCCGGAGACATTGAAGCTGTAAAACAACATATTGCTGCTAAATCTGACCTCAATAGTAAAGACCCTTTTGGTGGATCTACTCCACTGCTTATAGCTACTGTCTTCGACAAACCTGAAATAGCCAAGATATTGATTGAAGCTGGTGCCGACCTGAACAAAACAAACAATGATGGCTCAACGCCTATCCACTCAGCTTCATTTTTCTGCAGAACAGAAATTCTTCAAATGTTAATAGATGCTGGTGCAGATAAAACTATTAAGAATAACTTTGGCAGTACCGCTTTAGAATCTGTTCAAGTGCCATTTAAAGATGTTGAGGGCATTTATAACATGATGAGCCAGCAACTAAGAGGCATGGGAGTTCAGATCGACATGAAAAGGATTGAAGCAACTAGACCAATTGTCGCTGAAATGCTTCGATAAGAAACGATCTCAATTATAAAATCAATACAGAAATGTTGAACATAGAAAGACGATACGATATTGACTGGTTGAGAGTAATTGCCATAGGCTTTTTGCTCATCTACCATATTGCCATTGGTTTTCAACCTTGGGGCCTGATGATAGGCTTTATTCAAAGCGAGGAACCTTTGGAAGCACTCTGGGTCCCCATGGCTATGCTGAATGTTTGGAGAATACCGCTATTGTTTTTTGTCTCTGGCATGGGCGTTTACTTTGCCATGCGCAAAAGAAACTGGAAACAGCTTATTGTTGAGAGAGCGAAGCGCATTCTTTTACCTTTTACCTTCGGAATGTTGGTGATCGTCCCGATTCATGTGCTCATCATTATTAATTATTACGGTCAGCCTTTTCAATACTTGCCTAGCGCAGGCCACCTTTGGTTTTTGGGGAACATATTCGCTTATGTGGTTTTGCTATCTCCCCTATTTTACTACCTCAAAAAGCATTCAGACACAGCCATCGGACAGCGGGTTAAACGTGTTTTTGGTAGCCCAATAGGTTTACTCATTATCATCGCCTCTATTGTTGGTGAAGTACTTATTGTGAAGCCAGCACCGTTTGAAATGTATGCCAGCACTTGGCATGGTTTCTACATTGGATTTTTAGCTTTCATGTTTGGCTACCTCTGTGTGTATAGTGGCAAAGAGTTTTGGCAACTTATTCTCAAACTGCGTTGGTTTACATTGGTTGGCGGACTTACACTCTATCTATTGAGGATTTCTGAATTCAATTTTAATGCACCTGGTTATTTATCTGCCATCGAATCTAACTTATGGATATTCGCTGCCTTTGGTTTTGCTTACAGACATTTCAATCATTCGAGCAAAGCACTCTCCTACTTAAGTCAAGCAGCCTACCCTATTTACATTATCCATATGTTTGTGCTTTATGGAGCTTCGTATCTCATATTCCCAATGGCATTACCTATCATTCTGCAATTCATTTTAGTGGTAATGATCACTACGGGAGGCTGTTTTATTATTTATGAATTATTAATTAGGAGGATCCGAATGCTCAGGCCATTATTCGGATTAAAGAATTGACCCATGTCTAATTGATATAGAGTTTTCTAGCCAGCTAAAAGGCCAACCTCTTTCTATTTAAGTAATTAATTCTGAATGAAATACTCTAAGCCCTCAAGCCTCATCAACTTGAGGGCTTGAGCGTTTTTATCATTAATTATGTTTTCTTAAAATGCTTTTCAGAAATTCGCAACTGAGGGCTTATCAGGCCGTAAGAGGGTTTGTAAGAATTTAAGATTTGGAAAACCTATAAAGCAGTACCATGAGATTCTTGTACATCATCTTTTTCTTTGTGATCATTAATACAGTGTATGCGCAAAAAATTGAGATCGAAAAAGGGGTTAGTGAAGATGAAATTCCGGAAATAGCATTTGAATACATCACATCCAGAAATGTATCAAAATACCGATGGTTCAAAGAAGAGTCTGAGTCTGGAATCACTTACGAAGCAAAGTTCAAACACAATAAGAGAAAATTCAGTGTAGAGTTTTCAGAAAAAGGCCAATTTGAAGATATTGAAATTTCAATCGCCAAATCCGAAATAGCTGAAGAGTCAAAATCTAGAATCGAGAAAGCCTTAAGCGCTGAATTCGAGAAGTACAAAATTTCCAAAGTTCAAATCCAGTATAAAACGATCGATTTAAAAGAACTGCTAAGCGCTGCAATACCTAAACTTGACGCACCCCATATTTATGAAATTGTGGTAAAAGGAAAGAAAGGAAAGAGCCAGAAACTATGGGAGTTTCAATTCAATTACCTCGGTGAGCTCATTTCATTTCAAGAAATAGTCTTAAGAAACAAGCCATACCTTGAATATTAAGAGACTACTTTTTTGCACGGCATTAGCCTTGGGGAGCTTTTCATACCTCCAAGCACAAAATAGCTTTGAGCATGGCATTCTGCCTTCTATTAACCTCAATCACAAGGTCAACGAACTCTACACGTTTAATTTTGAGTTAGAGACAAGGGAAAGGTTTGCCAATGGCTTTATTGGTGATGATACTATTTGGGACCATAAACATGTACTCACTGATTTGAC
The DNA here is from genome assembly GCA_964350505.1 of uncultured Roseivirgaceae bacterium. Lineage (GTDB taxonomy): Bacteria > Bacteroidota > Bacteroidia > Cytophagales > Cyclobacteriaceae > Roseivirga. The sequence continues at coordinate 37,528 of CAYGKL010000014.1, forward strand.
ACTTATTGGCTCTAAGAAAATCGGATTAACTGAACGGCTTAATTTCGGTTTTCTTGTTAGATTCAGAGAGGGAGAAGTAGTGCGAAGAAGCATTCAGCAATTCACTTTCATTAGCAGAATGAACCGATTCAATATCGCTAGTAGAATTGCAACTGATCAAACTTTTGAGAACAACGAAAAAGTAGCCTTCCGCCTTAGGTATAGAGTTGGGGTTGAATTACCGCTACAAGGCGAAAAAACCGACCCCAATGAGCCTTTTCTCAAATTCAACAATGAGTTAATACAAACTTGGCAAAACGGATCTACCCCTCTTTTAGAATACAGGTTTGGCCCTTCTATCGGCTATCTTTTGAAGGCTGGGCATGTGGTAGAATTGGGTCTAGACTACCGGAATAGTGCCATACTCAATACGCCTAGAAGAAATAGTTATTGGTATACTTTGAATTGGATTCTGAAGCTTTGAATTGAAAGATTAAGCAGCAATTGTAAGTTAAATCTCCATTAAGTATATAATCTTAAGAACTAAGTACCAACATTCCTTTAAGCCCTCCCCTAAAACTCCTACCTTTGCGGCCTTAAATAATAAGGCTATGATCGCAGCACAAAACATATCCCTCGCTTACGGCAAAAGAGTCCTCTTCGATGAGGTAAATATCAAGTTCACTGGCAACAACTGCTATGGTGTTATTGGTGCTAATGGTGCGGGAAAATCTACTTTCTTAAAAATCCTTTCAGGCGATGTTGACCCTAACTCAGGAACTGTAACACTAGAGCCAGGCAAGCGCATGGCAGTGTTGAAGCAGAACCATTACGAATTCGATGAAACTAGCGTGCTCGATACTGTAATGATGGGTCATACCGTGCTTTGGGGGATAATGAAAGAGAAAGATGCGATCTACATGAAGCCCGATTTCTCCGAAGCAGATGGTATCAAAGCCTCTGAATTGGAAGCGCAATTCGCTGAAATGGACGGTTGGAATGCAGAGTCTGATGCTGCAGCCTTACTCAGTGGCTTGGGTATAACTGAAGATGTGCATTATAGCTTGGTAAAAGACCTCAATGGTAGCCAAAAAGTACGTGTGCTTTTAGCGCAAGCACTATTTGGTAATCCAGATATCCTTATTCTCGATGAACCTACCAACGACTTGGATCTACAAACCATTGGTTGGTTAGAAGACTTTCTCCTTGAGTTCAAAAACACCGTGATTGTTGTATCTCACGATAGACACTTTCTAGATACCATTTGCACCAGCATTGTCGATATCGACTTTGGTCAAGTGCGCCTCTTTACTGGTAACTACACCTTCTGGTACCAATCGAGCCAGTTGGCATTAACCCAACGCTCTTCTGCCAACAAGAAAGCCGAAGAAAAGAAGAAAGAACTACAGGAGTTTATTGCCAGGTTCTCAGCCAACGCTTCAAAATCTAAGCAGGCCACTAGTAGAAGAAAACTCCTCGATAAAATTAACGTGGATGATATTCAACCATCTACTAGACGATACCCAGCCATCATCTTCAACCAAGCTAGACCAGCTGGAGATCAGATCCTTGAAATCAAGAACTTAAGTAAATCCACAGAGGAAAAAACGCTTTACAAGAGTTTAGAGCTTTTCGTAAACAGAGGAGATAAAATAGCTGTATTGAGCAAAGACAGCATGGCGACTACCAGCTTCTTCAAAACCTTAATGGGTGAAGAAAAACCTGATACTGGTGAATTTAAATTCGGTCAGACCATAACTACTGCTTATTTACCGAACGACAACTCCAAATACTTCAACAGTAATGAGAACCTTGTCGACTGGTTGCGTGAATTCTCAACTGGCGAAAAGGATGAGGTATTCATCAGAGGTTTTCTAGGGAAAATGCTCTTTTCAGGCGAAGAAGTATTTAAAAAATCGAACGTGCTTTCCGGAGGTGAAAAGGTACGCTGCATGATTTCGCGCATGATGCTGGCCCAAGCCAATGTCTTAATCATTGACGAACCAACCAACCACCTCGACCTCGAATCTATTCAGGCCTTTAACAATGCACTGAAAGACTTCCCAGGCACAGTGCTCTTCACATCACATGACCACGAGTTTACCAACACCGTTGCCAACCGTATCTTAGAAATCGGACCGAAAGGCTATCTCGACAAACTCAGCACTTACGATGACTACATCGAAAACGATGAGTGGATGGCGCAAAGGGAGAAGATTTATTAGGGAGCCGGGAGCGGGAAGCGGGGAGCGGGGAGCTAGAAGTCGGAGGCCAGAAGCGGGAAGCCAGAAGCTTGAAGCTGGGTGCAGGAAGCTTGAAGCCATAAGCCAGCAAACCAAACTCAGCACCAGACTAGATGCCGTGCTGCCCCTTTAGGGGTCAGGGGTGGAAAGAGCAGGAAGTCGGAAGTCGGAAAATCAAGAAGACTAAAATCAAGAATCAAACATTGAACTGATATTTTGATTTTATTTTTTTAATAATTTCAACCTCATGGAGTTTACACCCAATGATTTAAAGGAACCTGAGTTTGTTTTGAAAGACAAGTTGATCCATAAAGATTTGATGCCCTTTATAAAGGAAGCTTTCAAAGACAAAAAGTTTACTATTTCTATAATGCCATCAACTTTCTATTTCTGATTGTATTGTTCTTCCTGATGTTCAAAGAAATAGTGAAAGGAGAATTTAGGTTTAGTACTGAGTTTATCTATTTTTCTTACGGACTACTGGCCACTTTTACCCTTATCCCACTACACGAATATATACATGCACTGGCTTATAAATATGTTGGTGCTAAAAACACCTCTTATGACATGAACTTGAAGAAGTTTTACTTTATGGCAATGGCAGATAAGTTTGTGGCAAATGCCAAACAGTTTAGAATTGTTATTCTTGCGCCTTTCATCACAATATCATTAGCCTGTCTCCTCTTGTTCTTCATTCTATCAGGTAATTGGATTTACTTTCCAATTGGACTTTTCTTTACGCATACATTATTCTGTTCAGGCGATTTTGGCCTCCTCTGTTATTATGAGACTCATAAGCAAAAAGACATCTACACCTATGATGATAAAGCCACTGGCGAAACCTTTTTCTACGAAAAAGTAAATAGAGAACATTAGGCCAAAATTGAGACAGAACCTAGTCGCAACCTACTGTTCTTCTCTGGAGGAGCTTGCCTGCCGCAAGCAGGGCACGAAGGGTCTGGAGTTGGAAGACAGAGGAATGAAGACCAAAGTCAGAAGCCCTTTTATCTACTACAGTGCTCAAAGATTTAAGAGTGTACTTTAAAGAATGGAAACCTCAAAAATATCTCTTTGAGGGGCCCGAAGGTGCATTATACTCTCCTACAAGCATAGCCAAAATCATTAGCCGAGCAGCTAAAAAAGCAAAAATTCAAAAATCTGTTACACCTCATATGTTAAGACATAGTTTTGCTACTCATTTACTAGAAAACGGAACAGACTTAAGAAGTATTCAATCACTTCTAGGGCATAATTCATTAAAAACTACAGAAATATATACCCATGTTGCTCTTAACTCTTTTAACAAAATTCAAAACTTGCTAGATTGAGAAAAAACATAATGGGAGTAAACACACTGTGGTGTTTACCCAACTGTTGTG
>CAYGKL010000015.1:0-9832 GCA_964350505.1 uncultured Roseivirgaceae bacterium
CCGACTTCCGACTTCCGACTTCCGACTTCCGACTTCCGACTTCCGACTTCCGACTAATATGCAAACGTTAGCATTCGCTATAAGGGGAGAATAGATTATATTTCTAAATATTAATCTCCGACTCTATGCTCAACTTTCAAAAGACCCTCTCCAAACCATTTTTCATAGTTCTCAGCTTGCCTGCCACGGCCATGGGATTTGCCCTATCCGTTCAAATTGCAGCCTTAAGCTGGATTCTTAATTCTAAATTCGGCCTAAACCTTGAAGAGATTGGTTATGTATGGATCGCGGGGCCAGCTGCAGGTATTCTAGGTCAAGTAATTATTGGACTAGTAAGTGATAAAGCTTGGTTTTGGGGTGGCCGAAGACGCCCATTCATTCTAATTGGCGGGATAATAGCCTCTCTAATGTTATTGGCTTTGCCAAACCTAGGTTTGATCAGAGATACTCTCGGACTTGAAGAAATTATCGGTGTGGCCATTGCCGTAGCACTTTCCCTAGACCTAGCCATTAACATTAGCTTCAACCCTACGCGTTCGGTCATAGCAGATGTAACCCCAAAGGGTGCCATAAGAACGAAGGGTTATACTTGGATGCAAACCATTTCAGGCTTCTTCGGAGTGGTGGCCTATCTTATTGGGGCATTTATTAGCAACTATACACTGATTTACCTTGGCGCTATTTTAGTATTCGCTTTCTCAATTCTCCCTATTCTATTTATTACTGAACCGAAAAGTTTAACTCCTGAGGATGAAATTATTGATGTAGATCAAACAGAGCAAAAGACCGACATCACTCAGTTTTTAAAGATTTGCATAGCACATGCCTTCACTTGGATAGGTGTTCAGACTATGTTCATTTACACTTTCGCCTACATCAAAGAGAATATCATGGGTTTTGAAACTGTGGAAACCATTTCTGAGGCTCAAAATGATGAGATCGGATTCATTACAGGCATCTCCTTCGCCATTCTTAATACTGTCGGGTTTCTACTCCCTGCCCTAGTGCTTGAACCCATTACAGAGAAAATCGGAAGGGTGAAAACGCACATGCTATGTATCGCCATAATGGCCATAGGTTATGTGTTGATTATTTTCATGGGCGAATCATCAACCATGCTGTTTATCTTGATGGCTGTAGTTGGTATCGGTTGGGCGGCTGTAGTAAGTCTGCCGTTTGCTATCATGTCTGAAGTAGTAGACTCTAAGAAGATGGGCCTTTACATGGGTCTTTTCAACTTGAGCGTGGTGATACCGCAGTTAGTGGCTTCAGGGCTTGGTGGCTTTATCAATACTGCTGAAGATAAGTCGATGATCTTCATAGTTAGTGCCATTTGCTTAGGCGTATCTGCCGTTTTATGGCTGCTAGTCAAGGAAACCAAATCTACCGATGCTAAATTAAGTCCTTCAGCCGGACATTAACTCTTCACTATGAAGCAGTTATTTTCGTTCATCCTTACCTTAACCATTACTATGACTTCTTGCCAAGATCAGCCCTCATATGACAACCTTGAGGACTACCCTATTTATGATAAAAAAGATCTTGGATTCGTCTATTCGCCCAAATCAACTGCCTTCAGGTTATGGTCTCCAATGGCGCAGGAGGTAAAACTGAACGTTTATTCTTCAGGAAATGGCGATAATTTGGAGATGACTTATCTCATGAAGAGGGACAAAGCTGGTACTTGGACTTATAAAATCTCTGGAGATTTGAAGGATAAATACTATACTTATCAGGTAAGACAAAATGGAGAATGGCTGCAAGAAAAACCAGACATTTATGCCGTTGCAGTGGGTGTCAATGGAGAAAGGAGCATGATTGTGGATTTGGATGAAACTGATCCCATAGGTTGGCAAAATGATCAAAGGCCTCCTCTCGAAAATTATACCGACATTATCGTTTATGAATTACAGATTCGGGATTTAACGATCCATTCTTCCTCTGGCTCTAGCCATCCGGGAAAGTATATTGGCTTGGTAGAAGAAGGAACAAAAAGTCCACAAGGGCTCACTACTGGAATTGACCACATCAAAGAATTAGGAGTTACACATGTGCATCTCCTACCCACTTTTGATCATCGCTCTATTGACGAAACCAGACTTGATGAACCACAATATAATTGGGGCTATGACCCGTTGAATTACAATGTGCCTGAGGGAAGTTTTTCCACCAATCCATTCGATGGAAAAGTGAGAATTAAGGAGTTCAAACAAATGGTGCAGGCTTTTCATAAAAAGGGTATTAGAGTTGTTTTGGACGTTGTTTACAATCATACCGGTCAAACCGAGGACTCTAACTTTAATCAATTAGTACCGGCATATTACTACAGACAGAATGAAGATGGTAGCTTTTCAGATGCCTCAGCTTGTGGCAATGAAACAGCTTCGGAAAGAGCAATGATGCGCAAATACATTGTAGAATCTGTTCAATATTGGGTGAATGAGTATCACCTAGATGGCTTTCGTTTCGACCTGATGGGTATTCACGATATGGAAACCATGAACGAAGTGAGCGCTGCTGTGAGAGCCATCGACCCTACAATTTTTGTTTATGGTGAAGGCTGGACAGCCGGGAAATCTCCACTTCCTTCAGAACAACAAGCCTTAAAGGCCAATACTTTTAAGATGGACAAGGTAGCCGCATTCAGTGACGACTTGCGCGATGGCTTAAAGGGAAGCGTATTCAACCATGAAGAACGAGGCTTTGTGAGCCAACAAGGTGGCTTGAAGGAAAGCATCAAATTCGGGATTGTGGCTTCAACTCAGCACCAACAGGTGAATTATGAGGCTGTCAATTATTCCAAGGCACCATGGGCAGCAACTCCAAGCCAAACCGTCAACTATGTCTCTTGCCACGACAATCATACCCTTTGGGATAAGTTGACCATATCTAAGCCAGAAGCATCGGAAGAGGAATTAATCCAAATGCATAAGCTAGCAGAAACTATTGTGCTAACCTCTCAGGGCGTACCTTTCTTACATGCAGGTATGGAGTTGCTCCGAACCAAATTGGGTGTTGAAAATTCCTATGAGTCGCCCGATGAGATCAATCAAATTAATTGGACGAGAAAAGAGAAATATAAAGGTGTTTTCAATTACTACAAAGACCTTATTTCCCTCAGGAAAAGCCATCCTGCGTTTAGAATGACTTCCACCGAACAAATTCAAAGACATCTTGAGTTTTTAAACTACGCTGGAGAGAATTTTTTGGCATATCAGTTAAAGGACAACGCCAATGGCGATCAATGGAAAGACATTATTGTGCTATTAAATGGCAGTGGTCTTAACAAAACCATTAACCTACCAAAGGGAAGCTGGACACTCATCTCGGACGGAACTCAAGTCAATGAGGCTGGCATTCGAAAAAGCGGAACAACAATTAGTATTCCTGCCAGAACAGCATTTATTTTGAAGATGAATGAGTAGCTCGTCATGCTGAATTTAATTCAGCATCTCCGAATATCTCCGAGCTCAAAATCTCAAATCAATCGTAACAAGAGGAAAATAAGAGTTTTAAATATTTATCTCTGTTTCAAATACTTTCACCGCATGCCCTTGAATATGCACTCGGTTTTCTTTCAAAGAAACCATGAGTTCCCCGCCTCTTTCTGAAGCCTGATAGCATTTGAATGATTGCTGATTCTTCATTTTAGCCCAATAAGGCGATAAAATGGTATGGATGAAACCAGTGACGGGATCTTCCTTAATTCCCAAATTCGGAGCAAAATACCTCGACACAAAATCATATTCGCCAGCGTTGTCCCAGCCAGATATCATCACGCCATTAACCGCTAACTCGGCTATAATATCGCTTGGTGGGTTAGCTTCACGAACTGCCTCGGCAGATTCAAGAATCAGGATTAACTCATTGGGTACTTCAAGGATTTCTATCACACTTGAGCCAAACGCTTTATTAATCTTCTCCTTATCGCTGCCCTCAAAAATATTGGGCGTGTTCAAAGGGAAGTCCATGAGCAGGGAACTATCATTCTGATAAGTGATGATCAAGTCTCCGCTCAAGGTTTCAAAGACAATGGGGTCGGTTTTGGGATGAAGTCCTTCATTGAAAAGCACAAATGCAGATGCCAATGTAGCATGACCACAAAGCGGCACCTCCTGTGCTGGCGTGAACCACCTTAGTCCGTATTTCGAGCCTTTACTTTCAATAAAGGCTGTTTCTGAAAGATTCATTTCAGAAGCAATAGTCTGCATCTTCGGGCTACTAAGTACCTTCTCAACTAAGCAAACCCCTGCCGGATTCCCTTTGAACAACTCCTTTGTAAAAGAATCAATTTGAAACAGTCTCATTCGTTTTCTTTTTATGCTTAAATACTACATTCAATATTACGCCAACCATAACAGCTGCCATTCCCAGGTAAGTTAAAACGTTAAAGGTTTCGTCAAACAAGAAAAAACCAAAGCCTAAGGCATAGATAATCCCTATAAAGTTGATATTGGAAACCTTTGAAAGCTCTTCAGATTGATAAGCCACTGTCATAAAGTATTGCGCAATTTGGGTCAGCACTCCAACTCCGATTAATAAAAGCCACTCAACACCAACTGGCTGAACCCAGTGGAAAATGGAATAAATACCCACAATCGGTAATGTTACCAGAGGAAAGTAAAAGATGATGACTAATGGATGTTCCGAAGTTTTCAATTTACGGATCATGTTATAAGCAATGCCAGAACAAAAAGCTGCGCCAACCCCTAAAAACGCCATAAAAGGTGAAATTCTTGGATCGAAGCCTTTGATCATGACAATTCCAGCAAATGAAAGTGCGAAGAAGAACCATTGAATAGGGATTACCTTTTCTTTCACTACCCAAATACCAATGAGGGTAGTGAAAATTGGTCCTAGAAACATTAATGTAACTGCACCCGCCAATGGAATTTCTTGCAGCGTAGTGAAAAACATCATCAAGGCCAACGCCCCAGCCAACCCTCTAATCAAAAGTATTTTTTTATTCTTACCTAAAAGAGGGATACCTTTCAGTTTCAGAGTAACTCCTGACATAAAAAATGAAACAATTGACCTGAAAAGAATGATTTCTATTGCAGGGATGTTCGGAAGATATTTTACCAGCACATTCATTATGGCGAAAATGAATGTGGCCAACATCATATAAAGTACGCCTTTGGAAAGCATTCGCAAAGATGCATTTAAAACATTAACACAACTTATATTATGGCCTTAAAAGTAGGTTCAAAAGCCCCAAAATTTCAACTCCAAAACTCAGAGGGCAGCCTCATTTCATTGGAAGAAAATCTACCGTGCATTGTATATTTCTACCCAAAAGATTTTACCCCAGGTTGCACAGAAGAAGCTTGTAGTTTTAGAGACAACCATCAAGTGTTTGGTGGGCTGAACATTAATGTCTTCGGCATCAGCCGTGATTCTGTAGCCAGTCACAAAAAATTCAAGGCACAACATCAACTCCCATTTGAATTACTCTCAGACAAGCCCGGCAAAGTTTGTAAGTCATACGATGCACTGATTCCGATAGTGAATATGCCCAAAAGAGTGACTTATTTGATTGATAAGGATTGCAAAATTAAAGCCGTTTACTCTGATATGTTCGGGGCTAGAAATCACATTAAACAAATGATTGCACAATTAAAAGTTCAATAAAGCTCGATTTTCTACGTTCGAATGATAAATTTGTGTTTTAACCTGTCACTGAAAAATATTATGCGATATGCCATCTTGCTGTTATTAGTTCTTGGCGCACAGCTTCGAATAAATGCACAGCAATACGTCACAACTGGTGATTTTGATCGAATTTCGAAGGCTTCTTTTGGGGTTGGTGTTAATACTTACTTTGGTGAGTTAAGAAGAGCCCAAGATGCTAGATTTCAGGCAGGCCTGAGTGCTACTTTGGGATATGAGCACCTTTTTACAGATAAGATAGCCATCAGAACCAATCTCAGCATTTACCAAATCAAGGCTGATGATTCCCTCTCCGTCCTCCCCGCTAACAGAACCAGAAACTTAAGTTTTGAAGCCACCAATTTTGAATTCACCATTCAAGCGCTCTACTATGGACAAAGGCATCCTCCTTCTGGCTACAAAGACAGAGCTTTTGCAAGTCCTTATTTTCATTTGGGCATTGGTGTTACTACTAATAACCCAAAAACTGAAATAGCAGGTACTACTTATGACCTTCGTCCACTGTCATTAGAAGGCGTTCAGTATGGAGGGCTGGCGTTGGCAATTCCAATGGGAGTTGGACTCAACTTTTTTCTTTCAAGAAATTTTGACCTTCAAGTTGAAGCCCAATACACTATGGCAATGACAGGGTTTCTAGATGATGTCAATACGGTCTATAGAGATCCTTCTTCATTCTCAGATACTGATGGTGTTGATGCGGCTACTTTAGGCTTACTTTCAGACCCAAGGGCAGCTCTCACTCCGCCTGTTGCTCCTGTAGCTGCTGGTACTGCCAGAGGAGACAATACCAATGACTCTTATTTGAGAGTAGGTTTTAGATTAGCTTATTTGCTTCCTAAATCATTGTACGGGAAATCATCTATCCGATGTAAAGTGGTTAAGCGGACAAGATAGTTCCGTCTTTTATCTCCACTTTCCTATCGGATAAATCTGCTAGACCTTCATTGTGTGTCACAATCACGAATGTCTTTTTAAACTCATCTCTGAGATCGAAGAATAGTTGATGTAATGATTCTGCATTTTTAGAATCTAGATTACCACTTGGTTCATCTGCAAAAATAATTTTTGGGTCATTAATCAAAGATCTGGCAACCGCCACCCTTTGTTGCTCTCCTCCAGATAGTTCTGAAGGGCGATGCGTTTCTCTACCAATTAAGCCCAACTTACTAAGAAGCTCCTTGGCCCTATTTCTAACTTCACCCTCAGCTCGACCAGATATAAAGCCAGGCAGACAAACATTTTCTAATGCAGTAAATTCAGGAAGTAAATTATGAAACTGAAAAATGAAGCCAACTTGACTATTTCTAAACTTTGCGAGTTTGCTGGCTGAAAAGGCAACCACATCGTGGTTATTAATAAGCAATTGGCCATTATCTGGTTTATCCAAGGTTCCGAGAATATGCAAAAGGGTACTTTTCCCTGCGCCAGAAGCACCAACTATAGAAACAACTTCTTGATCATATATTTCTAGATCAATCCTCTTTAAGACTTGTAAGCTATTATAGGCTTTAGAAATGTTTTGAGCCTTGAGTATGATTTCACCCATATACTTCAAACATAATAAATCGGTTCTAAATCGAAGCATCGACTACCTCTAATAAATGAAATTCGCTTGTAATTATAGGCCCAAAGATTTAGCTTCGCACCAAATTTAAAGCATCATGAATATTCACGAGTACCAAGCTAAAGAACTACTAAAAGGATACGGAGTTAAAATTCAAGAAGGTATAGTTGCAAATACCCCTGAAGAGGCGAAAGCAGCAGCCATAAAATTGAATGAGCAAACTGGAACCAGTTGGTATGTTATAAAAGCTCAAATTCATGCAGGTGGTAGAGGAAAAGGGAAAGTTCAAGAAACTGGCTCAAATGGTGTTGTTTTGGCTAAAAGTCTTGATGATGTATCACCAAAAGCAGAAGCTATACTTGGTGGGACACTCGTAACCCACCAAACTGGAGAAGAAGGAAAAAAAGTAAGCAAAGTACTTATTGCCCAAGATGTCTATTATCCTGGAGAATCAGACCCTAAAGAATATTACCTGTCAATTCTACTTGATAGAGCTAAAGGTTGCAATGTAATTATGGCCTCAACTGAGGGTGGAATGGACATCGAAACCGTTGCAGAAGAAACACCTGAAAAAATAATTAAAGAGTGGATTGACCCAAAAGTTGGTCTTCAAGGTTTCCAAGCCAGAAAAGTAGCATTCAAATTAGGTTTGGAAGGACAAGCCTTTAAGGAAATGGTGAAATTCATCTACTCATTATATAAAGCTTATGATCATTCAGATGCTTCGCAATTTGAAATCAACCCAGTCTTAAAAACTTCAGACAATCAAATACTAGCAGTAGATGCCAAAGTGAATTTGGATGACAATGGTTTGTTCAGACACAAGGATTTAGCTGAATTAAGAGACATCACAGAAGAAGACCCATCTGAGGTTGAAGCTGGAAAATACGGTTTAAGCTATGTTAAGCTTGACGGTAATGTAGGTTGTATGGTAAATGGCGCTGGTTTAGCTATGGCTACAATGGACATTATTAAGCTTTCTGGTGGTGAGCCTGCTAACTTCTTAGATGTAGGAGGAACTGCAAATGCTGAAACAGTAGAAGCTGGATTTAGAATCATTATGCAAGATCCCAACGTAAAAGCTATCCTCATTAACATTTTTGGCGGAATTGTGAGGTGCGACAGAGTAGCTAATGGTGTGGTTGAAGCCTACAAAAAAATCGGAAACATCACTATTCCAATTATTGTAAGACTTCAAGGTACAAATGCAGAAGAAGCAGCAAAAATAATCAACGAAAGTGGCCTTGCGGTGCAATCTGCAATTGTTTTGAAAGATGCTGCAATGAAAGTTCAAGAGGCATTAGCATAAAAAATTATGCCTGCACTCGTAGCTCAACTGGATAGAGCGCTGGATTTCGGCTCCAGAGGTTGAGGGTTCGACTCCTTTCGGGTGTACTAATAATCTCTAACAATAGGTTAGAGATTTTTTGTTTACATTAAATAATTATAAATTTGAACTCCTCGGCTAAGATAGATTTGTTACCAGCAAAAGAAGTTAACTAGCTTTATCCAAGCTTTACAATGAAAAAGGTCACTTTCGTCTTACTCTTTATCTTAGCGTTCACAGAATTTGTTGACGCACAGTCTTTCTATTCCCGCAGAAGAGATCGAACATTAATGTTTTCATATGGCATTGGTTTTTCAACCTACCATGGTGATTTACATGATGTTTTCTATGATGGTATGCAACACGCACTCGGTCCTGCTCTTGGTGTTGGTTTAAGGAAAAAATTCGGTTCTCAGTTATCACTAAGAGTAGACTTAAATTACTACCAAATTGGTGGAGACGATAATGACGGACAAAATGGCTTCATTTCTCAAAGGATTAGTGGCAGAAATGATGTAGGAAATGAAGACGACAGATATATCCGTAATCTAAATTTTCGTTCAAGGAATCTTGAACTTTCTGCACTAGCCATTTTCAATTTGATCCCTGTAGATGGCAGTTATGCCAGAAGACCACTGATTAACCCATATCTCATGTTTGGGATTGGTAGAACTACAAATAGGCCAAAAACATTTCTACCTGGAGATGAAGGAAATTATTCGGTCAATCTCTGGGAATATCAAACTGAGGCGTCTGCACCTGTTAGCTCTTATCCAAAATCAGTAACAGTTATACCTTTCGGAATTGGTCTCAGACTAAGGGCAAACCAATATATTGATATCTTACTTGAAGGAGCAAGAAGATTTGTATTTACAGATTATTTAGATGACGTTGCCACTTTCTATCCAAGCCTAGAAGAAGTTATCGAATGGAATGGCGGAGCTGGTTCACCTTCAGCTGATATTGCTGTTCAGATTTATGATAGATCTGTTGAAGGAGGTTATACGGCTCGTAAAAAGGGAAATATAAGAGGAAGAGAGAATAACGATGCTTATTATATTTTTTCTATAAAACTTGAAATGTACTTACCGGATAATTTCTTAGGTGAACTTTTCTCTCCTTCACGTAGAAAACCTAAATTTAGATAATATAAAAGGGCAACGTCTAGTCTAGAGCTTCGAACTTAGAAGATCTGCTTTTGTATTCTGATAGCATCCCCTTCAAAACTTTAACAATTTCCATTTCATTACCGATATGGCTATTATGATGAT
>CAYGKL010000015.1:9932-39858 GCA_964350505.1 uncultured Roseivirgaceae bacterium
GACTTACCCATATCGAAGACAAAAATCTCGCCTCCCTCTCCCATAGTGCCTGCTTCCAATACAAGCCCACAAGCCTCTGGAATGGTCATAAAATAACGAGTAATATCAGGATGGGTAACGGTTATAGGGCCTCCGGCTTGGATCTGTCTTTTAAATATTGGAATCACCGATCCATTCGAGCCCAAAACATTGCCAAATCGAGTAGTTATGAATTTGGTCGACTCAGAATCAATACTTATCAAGAACTCATTCAGCGATTGCACATACACTTCTGCAGCTCTTTTGGTTGCTCCCATTACACTCGTTGGGTTTACAGCTTTGTCTGTGGAAATCATTACAAACTTGTCAACTTCAAATTCAACCGACAGGTCCGCTAAATTTCGTGTTCCAAGAATGTTACAATTAATTGCCTCAGGGACATTCATTTCCATCATAGGGACATGCTTATAAGCCGCAGCATGGAAAATAATGTCTGGTTTATAAAGTGAAAAACAGTCTCTTAGCCTATTGATATTAGTGATATCCGCAACGAAAGAGACTAAATCATCTCCCATTTTCTTTACCCCTCTAATTTCATTTTCTATTTCAAAGAGGCCTGTTTCAGATTGATCGAGAAGAATGATTTTAGAAGGGGAATATCGAATGATCTGTCTCACAATTTCACCACCAATAGAACCAGCGGCACCTGTAATCAAAACACACTTATCATTCAGTTGCTTACTGATATATGTGTTTTTAAGGACAATAGTATTTCGACCTAGTAAGTCTTCAATCTTAACTTCCTTAATTTGATTGATATCAAACTCTCCCCCAATCCATTGGTCTGCAGAAGGAACACTTGTAACCTTAATACCAAATTCAAGGCATTTATCAACTAAGTCATTCTTTCTATCGAGAGACAGCTTGGTAGTTGCCAAAATTAGCTCTGAAGGGTTATGTTTGATCACCAACTTTTCAAACTCGTCTTTGGCTGAAAATATTCGCACTCCGCCAATTACGTTGCCTATTTTTCTCGGATTATCCTCCAGAAAACCAACTACTTTCACATTAGACATGGTATCATTATCCAATAACTGTTTAGTGATCATACCTGATTGGCCTGCCCCCATTATCAAAATCTTTCTTTGACTTTTTGGTATGGTTCTATAAAAAGCAAATAACTCTTTTACGATTAAGCGATAACTAATAGAGATCACTAGCGAAACTAAGAAAGCAATCAGAGCCACAGAATAAGGCACGGCATTCTCAGAGAGATAATTAATTGCGAAAACAATGGCGAGTGAAATAAGATTGGCATATAAAACTCTAAGCGTATCTTGAATTCCAGTGTACCTAATGATGCCTGCAAAGCTCCTAGTAAGTAACGATGCGATTAAGCCCGAAATAGTATAAATGGCTATACCTCTAAGGAAATCGAACTCATAAAGCTCATCAACAACAAAATTCAATCTAAGCAGATAGCCAACAAGTGCGGCTAAAGAGAAGATAGACAGATCAATCATCACGATGATCCACCTAGGTAATACATTTAAGGTTTTAAATTTATTTAGCACTTTTCAAAAAGCTAGTAATAACGTTTGCAATTCGTTCTTTATCTTCTAAGCTAAGATTTGAACCTGAAGGTAAACATAATCCCGTTTTGAATAAATCTTCGGACACTTCTCCACCAAACATAACAGCATTTTGATAAAGTGGTTGTAAGTGCATTGGCTTCCATAGAGGTCGAGACTCTATATTCTCTTCAGTAAAAAGATTCATTAGGCGCTCTTTATTAAAGGCCTTATCGTTTTCGAGGAATGTAATACTTGTTAGCCAATGATTAGAAAATACATCATCAGAAGTTTCTTCATGAATCTTTATTGAACTTCCTTCGAACAATTCCTTATAGAACTTAAAGTTCTTTCTTCTCTTCTCCACGTGAGCATTCAAAACTTCCATTTGACCAACTCCAATACCTGCAAGAATATTTGATAACCTATAATTATAACCCAATTCACTGTGTTGATAATGAATAGCTTGATCTCTTGCTTGGGTTGAAAGGAACCTTGCTTTTACTATCCATTCAGAATTATTAGACAAAAGTGCCCCACCTCCTGAGGTGGTGATGATCTTGTTTCCATTGAATGATAAGATGCTAAACTGACCAAAGCTTCCAAGCCTCTTTCCATTGTAAGTTGAACCTAAGGCTTCCGCTGCATCTTCAATAACTGGAATTTCATAAGACTCACAAATAGACATGATCTCATCAATTTTGGCCGGCATTCCATAGAGATGAACAGGAATTACGGCTTTTGGTCTTTTCCCTGTTGTCCTAATTCTATCTTCAATTGCCTCTTTCAACAACTTAGGATCCATATTCCAGGATTGACGTTCACTATCAACCAGAATTGGCTTGGCTTTAAGATATAATACTGGATTGATTGACCCACAAAAAGTAAAAGACTGCACAATCACCTCATCATCTTGTTCAACACCTAAAATTTGAAGTGCTAAATGAATTGCTGCTGTTCCACTAGAGAGTGCAGCACAGCTCTTCATCCCTATATAATCAGACAAGGTTTGTTCAAACCGATCAACCATCGGACCCAATGGAGCAATCCAATTGGATTCAAAAACCCCATTTACATAGGCTTCTTCATTACCTCCCATATGGGGAGATGATAGCCAAATTTTACTCTTCTCCATTCTTTATCTTAATCACTTTGCCTGGGTTACCAACAACAACCGCAAAATCTGGAACATCATTGATAATTACGGCCCCTGCTCCAATTGTCACCCATCTACCAATTTTAACATTAGGAATGATAGTCGCTCCAGCACCTACCTGAGTTCCTTCGCCAATATGAATTGTTCCGCATAATGTTGCATTGGGACTGATATGTACATAGTCTTCAACAATGCAATCATGGTCAATTGAAGCAGAAGTGTTGATAATACAGTGATTCCCTATTGAAGTGGAGCTATTGATAATTGTTCCAGCCATTACCACCGTTCCTTGGCCAATCGAAACATCATCTGCCAAAATCGAAGATGGATGGATGGCCCAACCATATTTTAGATTCTTTGAAATAGCTACTCGCTTCCTAATGCTGTTGGAGCCTATTGATATGATATGCTCGGAGTCCTTCAGTGGCTCATATATACTTTCGGCCACAACTTTATAGCCTAACAACTCACGAATTGTTGAATTAGCATCAACCAAAAAATCAACTGGCTCATTGACCTTTTCGAGAATATCTATAATCACTTTTGCATGACCAGATGCTCCAATTAATATCATGACTGATCTCCTTTAAATTTCTCCATAGTAACAGAACTGTCAGAACTAATCCCTTCTCGAACAAAAACTTTCTTAACTGTCAAAAATAAGATTTTTATGTCAAGCCAAAAGCTCAAATTTTCGACATACCAGACATCAAACTCAAATTTAGTAGGCCAATCTAAAGTGTTTCTACCATTCACTTGTGCCCAACCTGTGATCCCTGGCTTAACCTCGTGCCTTCTGGCTTGTCTTTTATTATACAAAGGGAGATACTCTATCAACAAAGGACGTGGACCAACAAGAGACATGTCTCCTTTAATGACATTGAGCAACTGAGGGATTTCATCTAAAGAAAGGTTTCTGACAGCCATTCCAACCTTAGTTAAGCGATCAACATCTGGTAATAACTCTCCTTGATTATCCCTTTTATCGTTCATGGTTTTGAACTTAAAGATCTTGAATATGTAGCCTCCCTTTCCGGGTCTACTTTGAAAAAAGAATGGTTTGCCTGAATTGGCATAAGTCAACAGGATTGTAGTCACCAAGAATATGGGACTTAGCAATAAAAAAGCTGCCAAGGCAGCTATCATATCAAATAGTCTTTTGAAGAAATGCCTATACATCTATAATGCCCATGAAGTTAAGCAAACGTTCATTAATCTTATTCACATCGAACTTTTCTTTTGCCATTTTAAAACTCTCCTCCCCCATTCTCAGCACCTCTTTCGGCTGTTGGATAAAATACTCCATGGCATTTGCCAACGCTTCTGCATCTCTTACGGGTACCAAAAAACCATTTCTGTCTGACTCGACAGTTTCTCTACAACCCGGATGATCCGTTGTGATAATAGGTTTCTTCATGGCCATGGCCTCCTGAATAGTTCTGGGAAGGCCTTCGTTATAATAGCTGGGTAGTACAAAGACATCTGAGGCCTCTATGAAAGGCCTGACATCGTCAGTTGTTCCCAAATAATTCACAACCCCAGAATCATGCAATTGATCTACTTCCTCCTGTGATATCCCTCCCGGATTAGGATCTACCCAACCTAAAAGCTGAACTTCAAAGTTGTAACCCTTTTGCCGCAATAACTGACTCGCTTGAACCAATTCCGGAATTCCCTTTTCCTTAATTAAACGGGCAATAAACAAGAACTTAGCCTCTGTAGTTATCGATGGCTCAGACTTTAATTGATAATGGTTAAGATCAACACCAGTTCCTTCAATCACCTCGGAATGAATACTGTCATTAATCAACCCATTGTCCTCAAAAAATGACTTGTCATCTCTATTCTGGAAAACCACACCGTCAACAGTCTTTAAGGTTTGCTTATATAACCTTCTCACTACCTTTGAGACTGCGCTCGACTTGATTCCATTTTGCTCAAACCCTGACCCCTTGCCAGTGATTAAAGCAAAGCGTTTAATGCCATCAAATTTCGCAGCTCTCAAACCAAAAACCACTGGCTTAATGGTATAAGCCAAAACGTAATCTGGTTTAATTGCTCTGATCTGCTTTCTAAAAGTTGATAAAGCCCTCAGATCTTTCACTGGGTTCAAACCCGTCCTTTCAAACTCTGTGGAGATGCAAATGGCACCAATGGCCTCGACCTTTCTTTTAGTATTGTCATCAATAAATGGAGCGGCTGCAAAAACCTCGAAATCTTGTACTAGACGCTTAAGTAGTGGGCCACGGAAGTTAATCAACGAAGAGGCAAAGCCTCCTATCAGTAAGAATCTAGGCTTTTTGGAGTTCTGCAATTTCTTCAAGTCGTTTTTCTCTTTGCTCTTTTCGCTTTTTACTTAGAAAAGCCACCCGCTTATCGGAGTAAGCATAAATGATCATAAACATAAAGGGATAAAGAATAATCCTCTGCCTAGCTATGAGACCAAGGTTTACCAGTGCCAAACCTGCACCCATGGAAAACAACCCAATGAAAATGAAACAGAAAGCAATCAGTCTATCTTTTCTGATCATGGAAAAGGATCTTTTCACGGCTTTCCAGTTTCTGAATGCCAAATACCAGATAAAATAAATATCAAAGAAGCTGATGATCTGCAGCACGCCTCCCACTTCCCATGGAAAAGGCCTTAATAAAATATTCACAGGCGCTTGAATAAATTTTAAAGGCCCTTCTGATATACTAATCTCACTCCCACCATAGGAGGATTTTCTCTGTGTATCGGCTGCGAAATCTGTTACTTCTGTTACATCTTCAACACCAACCACTGAGAGGAAATAGAAGGCACCAGCCACCGCTAAAATTAAAACGAATACATTTTGGAATGTCAACTTTTTAAGGGTACCCAAAAAATATGAACCTGCAAGGGCAAAAGCTAAGATGGCGGCCAACTGTGGTCTAACTAAGTAACACCAAAATAGACCAAATGCCATTACATAGATACTTTGTTTCCTATTTTGACTAACCATACCAGTGAGAAAAACTCCTACCCCAAATACCATCCAGGTATCCTTACTCACACTGGCTGTCCAAAACCAGAGTGAGGGGTAAAAAAGAATGATCCAAAGATAATTTCGGTACTCTATCCTTCCGTAGGCCCGATAAAACGCTTTTGCAAAATAGAAAAGACCAATAACGCATAAGGATGAGTAGAGCAACCAAGTCCCCCTATAACTCTCTCCAACAAGCAAGATCATTACTGCAGAAGGATAGCCAACAAAATTAGTCCCTGTGAATGCGGGACCTCTCCAAACACTTCTGTCAAAGAATGGCGAGAAATCAAATTGTCTAAAATATTCTGCGAAAGTACTACCCCATCTAAAATAGATTACCGGATCACCTCCTCCACCATAAATTCCGAAGACCACAAAAGCGTAGGCAATCACTCCAAAAATCCGGACAAGAATGGTGTTGGTAACAAGGCTTTGAAATTGACTCGGGATATTTCTCTGGCCTGAGATATAGATGACCATTGAGAAGAAAATAATTGCAATGATTAAACCTGGAATTTCGAAAGAAGCCAAATGCTAGTTAATTAGTTAATTGGGTAATTAGTTGATTAGAAAATTAGTGAATTTGATAGGTTCTTACTATTTGTCATCGCGATAAGATAGTTTGACCAATGTCAAACTTGTGAGGTGGCAACCTGCCTATCGGTAGACAGGTCTCCGCCTCTTTTAATGAAGCGCATCTTCATAAAACTCAATTGTCTCATTGACCATCCTTTCCAGATTGAAATAGTTCTTCAATCTTTGATAAGCGGCTTCAACAATTAGATCTTGCTCTTCTGGAGTATTCAAAATTTCAATGAGTTGCTCTGCTAAAAGATTCACGGCATAAGGTGGCACTAAATAACCTGTCATACAATGTTCCATCAGTTCATTGCCTGCGGGCACATCCCATGCAACAACTGGGGTTTTAGCCGAAAAGGCTTCAAGAAAAACCACTCCGAATCCTTCTGAAACGGAAGGAACCACCACGACATCTGAATTGGCCATGATGGCACCTACATCGTTGCGGTAACCCAGAAAATCTACATTATCTTCCAAACCTAATTGTTTGGTTTGATCTTTAAGCTCCAACTCCAGATCTCCAGTACCTGCAATCAACAACTTTACATCCTTACCAAAAACTTTGACTACTCGGGTCATTGCTTTAATCAGATATCGATGACCTTTGAAGGCAATTAATCTACCTGCGATAATGATTTGAAAGGGGCTTCTTCTGAACTCTGACTCACCTTTCTTGAGATAATTCTCTGGCATATCAAAACCATAATGAATTAGCCTCATTTTTTCGGACTTTGTTAAACCAGTGTTGACAAAGAAGTTTCTTAAGCCATTGGAGATGGTGAATGAGGATTTCATTCGTTTTTCCGCCCATTTACTA
Source organism: uncultured Roseivirgaceae bacterium (assembly GCA_964350505.1). GTDB lineage: Bacteria > Bacteroidota > Bacteroidia > Cytophagales > Cyclobacteriaceae > Roseivirga. The sequence goes on from CAYGKL010000015.1 coordinate 17,043, forward strand.
ATTAGGAAATAAGGCGAATTCGTTTGCTTAGAAGCGTCAAAACCAAATTTTGAGGTAAAAGCATTGTCATATCCATGTTTGGTTGAAACCAAGACTGGCTTCAGCTTCATGAATGTCTTAATAAGTGCCAAATGAAAATCGGCATGAATCAAATGCGTGTGAACCAATTCATATTGACCACCATTTGCAATTGTCTTGATATGCCTAAGTACTTTGGGAGTTGGAAATTTCCCAATATTGACTTCGTAAGTTTTAACTCCTATGGCATTCAATAGATTGATAAACTCTCCTCCCTTACCTCCCTGATGATCTGTATAAAGGCGAAGAAATTCAATGTTAATCCCTTGGTCTAAAAGACCTGGAATTACTTTCAACTGATAATTCTCAGCTCCAAATATTCCACCTTCCTTTTGAACAAAAAGAACCTTCACTTTAAGAAACCCCCTTCTTTGATCATTTGAATTAAAAGTCTATTAAATTTTTCTACTCCACTTTGCTTCAAATGATGCAAGTCGTATAAATCTTCTCCGTAATGAAGGTACAAATAACTATTGAAGTTAATATAATCACCTAAACCCTTAAACTTTTGATCAACTTCAAAATTGTTCCTGCCCTTCAAATAATAAGTTGAGTCGACCGGTGATTGAACCATCAGCAACTCAATATTCATCGCATCTAGCATCGACTTAACCTGAATAAAATAATTCCATTGGTCATCTCTAAAATCCCAATTATAATCTCCATTTAAACTTTGATCTCTCAAATAAATGCTATCTTTTTGAACATATCCACCTGAAATATAAGTATCATGATCAAGCGACTTTCTGATAGGTTCAGTATAGTCTTTGGACTGCCCGGTTACTTCCAAATAAAGCCTTAACAGCAAAGCATGGTAAGACTTTATATGATTTAGGTCAAAAGTCATTCCCAATAAATCTGAATTTAGAGGTCCATTAGCTATTATATCCAAAGTAGACTCCAATCCATCTTGTTGAAAAATTCCAGGGTACACCTCATAAATAACAAGTTTAGGTTGAAGTCTGTTAACATAAGCCTTAGTTAAAAGAAGAGACTGTTGAGGAGCCTGATTGCTTGAACCTAGGTTGAATATCTTTAACCCAAATTGGCTAAATATTCTAGGGTCAAATCCTCTATATGCGTGAGAAGAACCTAAAACCAATATATCTATATTAGATACAGTATCTGCTTCTTGAATTCGACTATACATACTTCCATAACTACCCCTTTTGAAATTGAGATTCTTTTTCAATGCTTGAAAAGGAATTAGATTAGACCAAAACAAGAAAATAATAAAGTAGCCTATTAAAGCTACTATTGAAAATATAGATAACCTTCTAAAGAATTGGTTCACTAAAATTGAAAATAAATAAAGGGTGTCTCCTCAGTCTGCATAAACATCCCAATTAAGAAAATAATAAAAATATATGAAGACCACCTGATCCATCTGGGGTTAGTCTCAAAAAGATATTCGATTGCGAAACCCCTTCTCCTGCCTATCCATTCGACCATCACAAAAAACAAGACCAAGGCGATGCAAATGAGCATTTTACTCGATAATACTTCACTAGGCATGGTAAATAGTGAAGAATTAAATATTCCTAAGTAGATCTGTCCTGCATGAGCAACTGTTTCTGCTCTAAATGCAATCCAAGCCAATACAGTTATAACAAACGTAACTCCTAGTTGACCTAGCTCTTTTATTGAGGGTAAAAAGCTATTTTGGGCAACTACTTCCAAGTTAGACCTATTAAGTTTGAGTAACAGCAGAGGTAAGAAATATAGGGCATTCAAGACGCCCCAAAGGATAAATGTCCAATTGGCACCATGCCAAAATCCGCTCACCAAAAATATGATGAATACGTTTCTTATTTGCTTCCAACGACTACCTCTACTTCCTCCTAAGGGGATGTAAACATAGTCCCTGAACCACGTAGAAAGCGAAATATGCCACCTTCGCCAGAATTCAGCGATATCCCTTGAAAAATAAGGAAAAGCAAAGTTTTTCATTAAGTCAAAACCAAAAAGTCTGGAGGTACCTATCGCTATATCTGAATAACCGGAAAAGTCACCGTAAATCTGAAAGGTGAAGAAAAGGGCACCTAAGAAGAGTGTACTCCCTCCATATGTCTCACTATTATTAAAAATTTGATTGGCAAATTCTGCGCAGTTATCGGCAATCACCAGTTTCTTAAAAAAGCCCCAAAGGATCTGACGACAACCATTAACAGCTAATGCATAATTGAACTGTCGCTGCTTATAAAATTGTGGGAGCAAATGTGTGGCACGCTCGATAGGCCCTGCTACCAGCTGAGGAAAGAAGCTTACAAAGGCCGCAAAGGCAACGAAATCTCGGGTAGGTTCTAACTTTCTTTTGTAAACATCAATGGTATAGCTTAAAGTTTGAAAAGTGTAGAAACTAATACCAACTGGAAGTACTATTGATAGGGCCCTTCCTCCTATTTCCATTCCCATCAAAGAAAAAGCATCTTGAAAGCTCTCTCGAAAAAAATTGAAGTATTTAAAGAAACCTAAGAAACCAAGATTAACAATGATGCTGATCCAAAGAAATACTTTCCTCTTGGTTTCTAGGTTTTCCTGCCCCAAACTTCTTCCCACCAAAAAGTCTACCAGCGTACTGAGGATAATTAGAGACAAAAAACGCCAATCCCACCAACCATAAAAAACATAGCTGGCAACAACTACCAAAGCATTCTGAAACTTTATGCTCTTCTTAAAAACAAACCAATATAGGATGAAAACTATTGGTAAGAATATAGCGAAGTCAAAAGAATTAAAGAGCATATTATTCTAATGTTTGTATTAACATTTTTCTTCTTTCATTTTCAACCCAAATCATCGAATCTAACTTTGCTTGATTTAAACCATCTAATTTTATGAATCGATTGAACCAATTGGAGAATCTTTCCGCACCCTTTCTATTCAGGTGCTCCAGATCGGCCATTTCATCTAAGCTAAGGTCGAATTCAGAGAAATCTAAATAAGGAACACCACTAAGCTCCTTAATCAGAAAATCGTTGTAGAAAGATATTTCTTGAGTTTCAAGATAATCGGGATAAAAAGGTGGTCTTATTAAATAGATTTCTTTTCCCATTTCTTTTATTAACATCACAAGCTTCAGTAGATAGTATACATTGAGCTCTGAAGGTTGAAACGATTTATCTATTCTGGTCCTAACACTATCAATGTATTCTCTTGTCAGTTCCTGGGAGAGGCTCTTATATCCTCCATATACATAAAGATGGTTGTTGGAACTTAGCTTATAGGACAAGTTTCTTCTGACTGAGCTTGGTATGGCCTTCAAACAAGCCTCAGGATTATTTGAGAATAGAATTGCAAGTTCTTCAAAGGAAAACTGACTTGAATATTTCGAGAATCGATTTCCAACATTCATATCGCCTGAAATCCATTCATCCATTGATGATTTCAATTGGTTATTGGTAAAAGTCAAGAATACCTTATTCAATCCTGGATTTTGTTCCAGAACCTTTTTTGCTTTTAAGTAGGTATAGAGATAGGCTTCTCCAGACTGGCCTAAGTTTTGAGTATTATCTATAAGGCTATCATTAAAAGCACACTCAGGATGAGAATGGCCTAGTATGACATATTTGGTATTTGCATCAAGCCTGAGGTTAATTCCTTCATCTCCCATCTCCCTTATAACTATCAAAAACGCGACCGAGAGAGTAATGAGGGATGCAGAGAACAACAAATAATTAGCTATAAACTTTCTCAAAAAAAGTAATTTAAAGACCAATAATTTCGCAACTATACATTATTTATTAAGCTTTCCATTCCCACCAATTGCCCAATTCCTTTATACTAATAAGCTTGACCTCCAAAAATCACTGAACTAATTGATGTAACAAAAATTAAACTTTCAAAAACGGCTCAAGCATTTGAATAAATTAAACTGTATGTTTTATGTTTAAATCGTTCATAATTAAACCTTTTTACCACATCTTGGCCTTTTTGAATCAATTCTTCTCTCAATGGATTATCCGAATATAAAGTCAATAAATGTTTCTTTAATTCTTCTACATCCCCAGTATTAAAATATAATGCTGCGTTTTCACAAACTTCGGGAATACTAGAATTCCGTGAGGCTATAATTGGACATCCGGCCGCCATAGCCTCTGCTAGAGGCCAACCAAATCCTTCATGTAAAGATGGGAATAAAAGACATCTTGCTTGTTGATATAGCCAGTGAAGTTCTTGGTCAGAAATATCACTAAGCTGGATTATATTTAAATTTCCGGAGTAGTCTTTATATGATAATGGTAAATCACCAATTTTAACAATATTCAGCTTTAAATTAGAAATCTCATTTAAAACCCATTCTATATTTTTATACCATGCATTACTTCCAACGATGAGCACAAAATAATCAGGAATTATAGATTGAAAGTCTTCATTTGGCAATACTGCCTCTTGACACCATGATAATTCAATTGGATTATGAATAACTTCAATGTTTCTATCCTTTAATCGAGGGAAATAATAAATTAAATCTTTTTTAGTGCTTTGCGAAATAGATATAATTGTACGTGAATAATTTAATCCATTTAGTAGAAATCGCTCAAATGTCTTTCTTTGTTTTGTAACCTCTGGGCTCATTAGATCATGTAAATCATGTACAAACACCGTAAAGTTTTTGAAAGGCAATATGTACATTAAAAATGAAAGCTTTTCGGAGGGAAGAATGATGTCTTTATCTTTCGCTAAAAGAAGCTTAACAGGAAGTATTATGTACTTATAGAATAATGCAATCAAGCGAGGATTTCTGGACGGGATTTTAATTTCTATAGGTTGAAATATATCAATAAGAAAACGGGTATACCGCTGAATACTTCTACTAGATCTTTGATCGAAAACGATAATCATCTTATTTTTTTGCTCGCATCACATTCCTAACATAACCTGTTATTGCCTTAGTCATTACTTCAATATTTTCATCAGGAGATATAAGATGTCTAAATTGTGGGAGTATAGCACCTACAAACGAACGCTTGTAAAAATCTATAAAAAAATCATAGATTTCATGTTCTTGAATTTGATCACCTCGGAAAATCTCATCTAACACATCTTTAAGTTGTTTTTTATTCTGCACATATGAAACACCGGGAAGAGATCTATACCAACATCCTCCACCAAATACTACAACAGGTTTTTTCCTAGCAATTGCTTCAAAACCGGCAGTACCACTTACGGTTACTAAACAAATGGATTGATCGATAAGGTCAAAAGGATCTGTGTTTAGAGGTACGAGTGAAACATTTATCATTTCACTTATTGCTTTGTATTCGAATTCAAACCTTCCTAGATGACCTTCTCGCTGAGAACTGAATTGAGACTTATGTTCTTTAACAAAAATCTGAATATTTTGAGGTAAAACTGCTCTTAATTGCTGCACAACTAAAAGCTGATTAACATATATTCCTCCATCTGGACATGTAGTTCTCTCAGGTTGATAATGCAACGGCACATAGACAAAATCAGCAGTTAAATCAATGTCTATATCAGCATACTTATCATAAGCTTTCTTAAGGTTGTTTACATATCTAAACCCCCTCCATTTTATCTTATATAACTGCACTTTATTTATCTCCGAATCTTCCAGCATTTTTCCTCTAAGCTTTTTTATGGTCGAGAACTTGGATTTATCGAATGAACGAAAAAAATAGCTGGGCTTTAACAACCTCTTCACTGTTGATAGAATAGCGCTACTTTGACTAGATTCTGCGTTCAACTTTTTAATTTCCACGGGAATCCCTTCATTATAGCAGCTCCTTTTCTTATCAATAAATAGTTTTATCTGAGTATGAATTTCATCTGGGACATCCTGATTAAATACATATTCTCCCATTTTCTTCATTGGGTCAGCATAAATATCATCATAAATCAATACCCTCGGACCCAAGCTCCATTCAACCTTAAACATTAGGACATTGACTCCTTCTTTTTTCAATACTGCATATAGCACATATTGAGCAGCATGATGTGGTATTTCAGTAAACAGCGCAAACTCGGGAGCAAAACTGTTGAGCACATTATAAGAGTAATTTAATAGCCTAATGAAAAAGTTTTTCCTTTCGTTATAGTTAAAACCATCTCCAGAATCTAACCTATCCATCATTTTAATGGCAATATCCATCTCAATTGCATATTTAGATAAGAGTTCTTCATCTATTCCTATGGGAGCATAGAGATCATAACCTATTGGATTTGTTGCTCTTATAATATCCAAATATGATTGCGTTATACATTCAGGGAACGTTTCATTTATCAGAGATTCGGTCACAGAAGTACACACCCAATACTTAGGACTCCAATCTAAATTCTTCTTCAACTGATCAGCTATAAATACCCAATCAGTGAAGTGGGATAACGCGTATAAAACATTCATTTTAAAAAAAATTTAAAGTCAAATAGAATAAATCAGAATGATCTTAATTAAATCGAAAGAGATGCAGCTAGTCTGTTGATGGTATTATTCTGAACCTGAAGGTTGAAAGTATCTGCCAAGGTCTGTCTCATGGAATCTTCGTGATCATTAAAGTAAAGATTACTAGCATCGAAATCGAAAAAATCATAAACTTTTACAACTCCAAGATCTTCAAGTTTTTCTTGAAGTCCAGAGTAGTGGATTTTGAAAAGAATAGTAGGCTTCCAGTAAACAGCAGGTATGATCATCGTAGAATAAAAACCAAAGCAGCCCTTTGTACTTTGGATGGTACGATTGAAATTGTCTACCTGCTTTAAGTATCTGATATTTGCATGTTGAGGAAGCCATTCAGATTGATAAGACTCCGGATGTAACTTTATATACAACTTAGCATTCTTACTTAAACAAAAATCATTGAGCTTTAAGTAAAACTCCATCATTTGATCTTTAGATAGGGTTTCTTCACCAAGTGAATTCTCAGCAAGTGCCTGATCAATATGTAAATAAAATTCATCTTCGATCAATTCCTTTTCCTCACTCAAATAATGAAACAGTTCAGGGCTACCGATATAGGTAATTTGATCTTCCGTAATACGATCTGTTTCCTTATGAATGGTGGCATTATAAGGACTAAAACATAAATAATGTTCAGCCCTTTTTAGTTTCAAGGGCAAATGTTTTGCTACCCAGTAAGGTCCTATATGCTGTTGCAATTGAGTATAAAGTGCAATAAGCAAGAGCTTCCATTGATCTAGTCCTTTCAAGGATCTACGAATAAATGTGAATGAGCTAAATGTCCTCGTAAATTGCTCCCGTTTAACTGATTTGGCCAATTCTTTTTTCCGCCAAAGTCGTTCTCTATTCCGGTAATCTCGGTAATTCGTAAAAATACCGTGCTGAAGAAGGTAAGTCTTGACTCCTTCTTTTTTTGCGATATGGTTCAAGGCCATGCTCAAACCCGACTCAATCGACATAAAGATGATGCCATCAGGTTGAATCTCCTTTATGAGTTCTTGAGCTGAATTGAACTCTGACCAATAACGACAATTAAAGTGGCTAGCATAGTTGGGATCAGTTGGAAAAGAACCTGGTAAAAAAGTGAACTGAAAATCCCCTTTCAAGTCTTCAAAGACTTTAATCCAATCCTTTCGGGAGGCGGGCCAAATGACTAAGAAATGTTTTTTAAGAAGCACTCTTTTCTAATTTATGAGATTCCTAGCCTTTCGGCAGACAGGTTCGGTCGTTACGGAGCAATTGGGATCCTCTGAATGACGAAAAGAATTAAAGCAAGTCTTCAATTTGTTGGCCATTAGATTCAATGATCCACTCAACAAACTCACGGAAAGCGCCTTCTCCACCCGACTTTTTGGTGACATAATCGACATGCTTTTTAATGTATTCGGGTGCATTTGCAGGTGCCGAAGATATTCCAGCGTTTTTCAATAGGCCTAGATCACCAATATCATCACCGATATAAGCTACATCGGATAAACCAATGTTTAGCTCTTCACAAATCGTTTGAGCAACGGTTAGCTTGACGCTAACGCCTTGATGTAAAATGTCAATCTTAAGTTTTTCTGCTCTGCGCTTAACAATTTCCGTACGTTCACCCGTGATAATGCCTACTAGTATTTTCAGCTTTCGGGCGAAAAGTACTCCTGCACTGTCTGATGTGTTGAACTTTTTCCATTCATTGCCGGTCTGATCGTAATACATGCCTCCGTCCGTCCAGACGCCATCGATATCAGTGAGTATAAGTTTAGGGAGCATAGTTTTCAATTAAAGGTCGGTGCTTTTTTTCGCAAAGGTCGTTAAGGTGTTTGGCAAAGCTCGCAAAGGATATTTTGTGTTTTTTTAGTGCCTACTCTCAGCGATCTTTGCGTGAAACCTTTCCTGCGTGAATTTAAAAAAGCATTTCTTTATAAATCACCTCATCAGCAGGCACATCTTGATTCAGTACCTTTCCAAGCACCATGTCTTTTTGCGCCCACTGAAATCCATCCCCAGGGCTTAACAGATGCACGTCTGCTTCGGTGATAGTTTCACCTTGCTTCATCTCTCTGTTGGTGGCAATGCTTCTCTCCAGCTTCACTTTAGCAGATAATATGGCTTCACTCTTCTCCTTCTTCATTTCACCTAAAGCCATTTCAAGATTGCGGATATCCCGCACCATTCTTCGCATACCATCAGGCGCCAATGAACCAGCCTGATCAGTACCTTTCATGGTTCTATCTAGCGTAATATGCTTTTCAATGGTGGTTGCCCCCATAGCCACTGCAGCTAGAGGAATGGATATACCAATGCTGTGATCTGAGTATCCGACTTCAAACCCTTCATATCGCTCCTTTAAATAGAGAATACTATTGAGGTTGATATTTTTGTATTCGCTTGGGTATTGAGACAAACAATGAAGGATAGTAACCTGATTATGATGCCTTGTAATTACCTCTAATGCATGATCTATTTCTTCTACTCCACCCATACCTGTTGAAATGACCATAGGGATTTTGGTTTCTGCCATGGCATTAAGCAAAGGCAAATTAGTCAAGTCGCGACTAGCCACTTTAAGCCTATCTGGGGTGAATAGCTTGAGCATGCTCAAACAGCCGATGGCACAAAGCGTTTCCACAAAATCTAGCCCCTTCTCCTTGGCATATTGATATAGTTCGAAGTGTTGTTCATCGTTGAGTTCCAGCTTCTCCCTATGTTCTCCATAAGTTCTGCCAAAGCTATGTGGACTGTCATATGGTTTGGCCATGGCCGAAGCAGATAACTCTTCCGCCAAATCGCGCTTAGTTAGTTTGACAGCATCCCATGGTTGCAAGATTGCCCCAAACAGATCATCCTTTACAGGTTGTGCCGCTTTGTCTATTAGTAGCTTGGCTAAATCAACCGAACCATTGTGGTTCTGGCCTATTTCACCGATTAAGTAGGTATGTGGCATCTTTGAGAATTTTAAATGTTTAATGGTGAATTTTAAATGGGCTCAATTTATTCCAATCATCACTTATTGAACTGATTAATTCCCTGACGCATGACCTCCTTAATATTTGGGTTAGCGTCAACTAAATCAATTAACTGCTCAAGATTAACCTCTGAACCAGCTAATTGAAGCAAGCTTTGCATATTTTCGAAATCGGCTGGTGTGTCTATCGTAAAACGAAGATCATTCCTATCTGAAATGATTGATGGCGCCTCCTCTAAGACAACATTAAATTCGTCTGGATTATCGTAAATAAAGTTGGTAACGTGCTCGGAATAAAATTCGTGCTGAGGGTGACCTGTTAAAAGAGCAGAAGTTTTTTTCAATGCAGAAAGACTTACTCCTTCTACAAATAATCCCCAATGCGTCTTTATAGCTGGAGTACCATTGCCATTACAAAAGCTAATATAATCAACACCCTTATTGAGTCGCACTAAATAATGAATAACCTGTTCAAATTGTAAGAAGGGGTTGTCTGAACAAACTCGTATCAAAAACTCGGCATTATAATGCTGAGCACAATCGATAAATCGTTGCAGCACATTATCCTCTTCTCCTCTGTAGCATTCTACCTGATTCTGCTTCGCCCAATCAACTATTCGCTTGTCAGCCTCATTTGTAGTTGTAGCTATCACAATAGGAATGTCAATTCCATTTAGCCTTTCCAACTGTAAATCAAGTAAGCATTTAGCCCCATCCAGCGGTAAAAAGATTTTATCTGGTAATCTTGTAGAACCTGTTCTAGCTTGTATGACGATTACAGATTTAGGATTCATATATTTTTTGAAGTACACCTTCATAAATTGGCACAACGTTTTCCGTAGAAAACCTATCTGCCATTTTTTTTGCCTGACTAGAATAACGAGCCAATTCTTTGGGTTCAGATAAAAGTAATTTTATACATTCAATTGCATCTGAAAAAGAACTCACCACCATACCTTCGGATTCATTTATCCATTCTTTTGCTCCATATGAATCATAGACGATAGAAGGTATACCTAGAGCCGCACATTCGATCGTTACCTTACCAAATCCCTCTGACTTTGAGGGAAAAAAATGTACATCTATTGTATCCAGCGTTTCAAGCATTTCTAAATGACTCAGAGCCCCTAAGAAAGTAATATTATTGTGCTGAACTTTCTCTTTATACAATTCAAAATTATCTCTGCCAATAATAAAGAATTTCAAAGCAGGAAAGTGATTAGCCAACTCGACAAAATCAGATAATCCCTTTCTTAAAAAGTCATTACCTATAAAGACCAAAGATTTCAATTCAAGGCGTATCCTGTATCTTGAAGCAAAGAAAGCAACATCGTTAGGGACCGGTAAAACCGGAAGATCATAGTCCAGGTTATGATGTTCTTTATTGTATCGGCCTACATAATTAGTTATTGGATGGTTCTGATCACAATACTTATAGTAATCAAGCACATTTCTTAGTTTACGCTTAGGTACGACTAGTGCCGTATTTAGAGCCATATCATCAATGATATTCTCTATTGTCTTTAAACTCTTACGTTTAAATAGTTTAATAAGAAACATTTGCCATTTCAAAAAATCTGCTCTTGGTAAGTAGACGACATCTGCTTGTATGATTCCCCAGAGATAACCGATCCTACCTGTTAGTTTTACTGGATATCTGCACGTAAATGTTTTTATGTTTTCAGGAGGTTGAGCCTTCAGGTTGCCATGCTTTATTCTCAAAGTATATATCTCAAATTTAGATTTGTCTATGGCTCCAGCAAGTAACCTACAATTGATGTTCTGCGCATTAACTTGATTGATGTAAGCCCCTAAAAACACTTTGATTTTTCTCAATTTTGTAGGTTTACGCTCGAATTCTTGAAAAAGACAATCTGATCAAATGAAAGATACAGAGTAGACTTTTAGCAATGTTCTTTTGAAACAAAGCGACCTTAATAGTGGTGATCATATACGGTTTAAAGACCTCGTATAATTGCTTAGCCTTAATAAAACGGCTGTTTACGTTAGCTCTCCAAATGGCGATCTGTTTAGTGTATCTGTAGTAGACCTCACCTTGATGGTCCGAATAGCTCTTGATACTAGAACCATGAAACCTATAATGGCAATGTACTTTATCAACTATGACAAATCTTGGCTCAGTCATCATTATTCTCATATAAAGCTCAAACTCTTGATGCCTCTGTAATTGATAATCAAACAAGAATGGCTGCTGGCGAAGCAACTCTCTTTCAAACATTGGTCCGGGGGTAAAAAGTATAACCTTATTCGTAATGAATGTTTCAAAGTTTGAAAACTGTCCTAGTCGTTGATCAATAGACTTTAAAGAGCCATCTTCTAAAAGAAACGATGTTTTCGAAATTACCAGATCTACATTAGGTTCATTCTTAAATGTTGACACCTTATCTTCTAGCGCTTCGCTAAGCATTAAGTCATCTGAATCGAAAAACTGTATGAGTTTTCCATCTGATTTACTGTAACCAAAATTCCTGCAGGTGGGAGCTCCTTTTTTGAGATGAATTGGCCTTGAATAGACTTTAAATCGATCATCTTTAGATGCAAATGCGGTAATAACATGTACTGTATTATCTGTAGAACCATCATCTACTAGAATACATTCAAAGTGACTATAACTTTGGGACCTAATGGATTCTAATGTTACTAGAATTAAGTTCTCCCTATTAAAGACAGGTATAATTATAGATACTTTCAAATCTAGATAAGCCATTTAAGAATTAGCTAAAAGTCTTTTTAGCTTTATTCTAAGTCTATTGAATTTTATATTAACATTCGTGAATAAGATATGGATTAAATTAGGGAGTTTTAATTCATTAGTTAAGCCAAAGTCTTTTAGGTCTTTTCTTGTGCTTAAGGTTATGTTCAATCTGGCCCCATTCAACTTATTTTTAGCGTGTACATTTTCAACCCACATGGCTTTATCGGAAATTTTCATGACCTCTTTGGCATCAAACCAGTCTCTATGATTCCTCGCCATGACTGTTTGTAGATTATCTCTTCTTTCCACTAAACTAATAAACGGGTTTAAAAAGTGTATGTAATTTCTGATTTCGAACCCTTTAGTTTTGTCGATCAACTGATAGCCCCTTTCAAAATCGATAATCAGTTCATCAGAGTACCTTGAATTTTCTTTTATGGTTTGTATAAAATCTTTATGTAACAAGTCATCATTATCGAGTCTTGAAGTGATGATATACTCACTTGCGGAATGGTTGAAAATTATGTTACCAATTTCTTTGTTGAACTGCTCAATTCCTGATAAATATATTGGAATGAATGTAGGATAAGACTCGGCTATTTGCTCATTCTTCTCCTTATATATTTTGGGTGTATCTGTATCGAAAAAAACTAACCATTTAAATTCTTGATTAGTTTGATTCTTCACAGATGGCAAACAGTATTGTTCAAAGAGTTCAAACCTATGTGAAAGCCACTCTTGCTGATCAACTGAATGGCCATCTCGGGTATGGGTCCAGTCTTTTACTTTAAGATTAAAACGAGTAATTAAAAAGTGATCCAATGCTTCCTATTATTCAATCTCATCCAAAATCTTGGCGTATTGCTCCCCCATTTTCTCTATGCCGAATGCTTTGCGTACATGCTCATAATTAGATGCAGCCAAAGAATCCCTAATCTCACTACTTTCCGCAAGAGTTATCAGCTTCTTAACAAAATCATCCAAATTTTCTCTTTGAAAGAGCCATGCTTTATTCTCCTCAGAAACAATTTCCCTAATTCCTGGAATATCACTGGCTATGATGGGTAATCCTGCTGCCATGTACTCTAAAATAGCATTTGGGCAACCTTCAGACTTTGTTGCAAGCAACCCAATATGCGTAGTATTTAGAATATTAATCACATTAGATTGATTACCTATAAATTTTACATTTTTCAAACCGAGCTCTTGTGTTCTCAACTGTGCTAAGTTGAAGTTTTCCTCGCACATGGAGCCTCCTCCAAGTCCTACTAAATTTAATTTCAAATCGAATGAGGTAGATTTTTCTACTCTTTGCCATGCATCTAAGACAAATAAATGCTCCTTTTCAGGGAAAAAGTTGGCTACCATTGTGACTTGAAGCGGCTTTTGAGATTTATTTTTATGTTGACTGAATCCTAAAAAATCAATACCGTTCCTTATTACTCGAATCTGATCTAATTCAATGCCTTTGATTAAATGAATAGCTGTTTTACCATGCTCTGAATTAGCAACATATACTGGGTTGGACTTCTTTCTCAGTCTATTTATGAAGCTTTCTGATTGTCTCTTAGGCTGCAAATGGCCTCCCCTTTCAAATGAGAAAGTCGTTTTGACCATGGAAAAACGAACTATCGCATTAAAAAAAGTATCGAGATGTTTGGTATAAGGCATTAATACAACCGATCCCTGTTTTATTAGAAATAGATAAAGCCTTAACCAACTTATCAGTTTAATCACAGGATTAAGATTCTCATAACCCCAAATAAGCTTGCCTAAATTGGGCTTATACTCCCACTGTATCTTTAAGTCATCAAGCTTATTGGTGTAGTTTTTATCCTTTGACATAAAGCCTATAATCTTAACATCGTGGCTAGCAGTGTTTTTCAAGTAATTGGACAAATAAAAAACTTGAGTTTGAATGCCGCCCGCTGTCAGATTAGGGATTAAGAACAGAATTTTCATTTGGCATTTTTGGATTGATCATTCCTTTCTAGTTTTCAATGGCTAGTCTCGACATTATTGAAATACCTTTTGAAAAAATCTAATGATCTCGTTACTATCTCTTCGTTATACCAATCTTTACCTTCTCTCCCCATATCTTGATATATTTTTTGATTCTCTGAGAATAAGTTCAAAGCTTTCACAATCTCCTGCTCGGACTTAGCATTGATCATGGGATATAGATTTTTAAAACCTTTTTGAATATATCGAGAATCATCTCGAAAACCGATTAAGGGTTTTCCGATTGCTAAAGCTTCATAAATTACCCCCCCACCTATCCAACTATTTACAAATTCATTTGCAATAAGATCACTTAAGGATATCATATACATGATATTTTTTCTAGGTTGGATAGGAAGCCAAGTAACAGCATTCTCTATTTGAAGTTTACGAATAAGTTCCTTTGAAAAATCTACATCAGGACCATATTCCAATAAAACAAGATGTGCTAAAGCTTTAGTTACTTTCAAGTAACCTGCAAATGCTTGTATAAATATATCGTTACCTTTGTTTGACACTCTATCAACTTTAAGATTATCGTGATTCTTCCAATAATGGCGAGAATGTGAAAAAATCAAGAGTTCGTTCTTAGCTCTTAATTTATTGAAGATTTGTAAATGTTCATTTTGCTTTACATCAACGTTCTTAAAATCGAGCCTATTATAAACTATTGGGATTGGTAATTTTATCCAATTATGCCGCGACTCAATCTTGGAAATAACTTCTTCCCAAGATGTATCTAATGAAACCAAGTACTTACTTTTTCTAATTCCATTTAGTTGAGCTAGCGCAATTGATTCTTTAGGTAAAATAAAAGAACCGTGGGTTAGCAAACGTTTTATTTTCGCCAACCAAAACTTCAAATTGTTTTGAGGTTTATAAAAAGGTAAAGAATAAAGGTCTCCACCAAACGGTATAAAAAAATCGACATTGATACCAGCTTTGTAAAAAAAAGCCGGAGCTATACCATCACAAATCACAATGTGATATTTGCTGAATTTCTCGGAAATCCTAATCCAATTTTGAAAATGAAATGTTTCCTTTGACCAATCTAGATATTCGGTAAATGTGATGTAATCATCTGAAAAAGTATCAGTACTTGGGTGAAAATGACTTGGGTTTCTATTAAAAATATATAACCTTACGTCTTGACCTATATCCCTTAAATATCTTGCAAGAGAAAAAAGGTTATTATTCATGTTACCTACAAGCGCAATTCTCATACAAGTTCTCAGAACAAAGTAACCCTTAGTTTATTTTTGGCAATGCACGTCATAAATAAAGTCTTCTCCTAAATATTCCTTGGATGGGTAGAAAGACAAATCTCTGTCGTCAATAAAATTAATCTCACCTTCATTCTTCACGATAATATTTTTAAGACCATACGATAATAACAGTTCATTAATCATATTCTTCGTCATAAAATATTGATTCCCTTTGCGATGACTACCTTTAAAAAAGTATTCAAGTGAGACTTTCAAGGCTTCAATCGACTTCTGCCTAGGATCATAATCAACTGTCTTATTATGTTCCTCCATAATACACATCAGATACCATCCTAGGGCATTCATGGAAAAATACATAACTCCTCCTTTTTTCAAAACCCTATAAAACTCTAGTAGTGACTTTTTTATGTCTGTCACAAAAAGTACCCCATAACAAAATATGGCATCGAAACTATTATCTGAATAAGGCAAGTTCTCAGTTGAACCTTGTTTAATTTCCAAATTTCCAATACCTAAATGATTAGTTAGGTCTTGTGCTAATTGAACTCTTGTTGTATCAAATTCAATGCCGCACACATCATGATTCAATTTAGTTAATGGCAAAAGCCATTGCCCCATACCAAAACCCGCATCCAATACTCGTTCTTTCCCAAAAAACTTAATTGCTTTCAGTCTGTCTTCATATTTAGACTGATTATTGAATACTCTTAAAAAAAACTCTTTGTCGTTTCCCTTTAGTCCTTTTGAAAATTCAATCAATAAATCTCTTTCAACTTGCATTATATTCTTTTTACCTTTTTTTGAACAAATAATTCCTAACATCAAGAATCTCAGTACCCACTATCTCACAGATAGAAAATTCACCACACATTTGAAAATCGAATGATTCTAAAAACTGTTGAAGTCTAGATATTTCTGATGTTACTGATTCTATCATCAATTCTTTAATATTTTTGGAAGCTAAAAGTTGAGTCATCCCATCCAACACAACGTTTTCTGCTCCATCTACATCAATTTTTATATATTGAGGCAAAGGAAGATTATAATGCTTCACTAAAAAATCTAATGAATCGACAAATACGTATTGAATATGATCAATCAGCATATCACTTTGCTGGGTACGATTTTTAAAGTCGAACACCTTTCCATGCGCACCTGCCAAATATTCCTGACATTTTAATGGCATTAAGGATGCGTTACTTCCTAAACCCAAATTCAGCGATATAAATCGACTATTCATGATACCCCTATTCAAATGATGATTCATTTCCAAAACAGCAAAATTCTGGGCATCCGGCTCCACAGCAATCGTTTCGCAACCTTTTGTCACAGAAGCATAAATTGAATAGATGCCCGAAGAAGCCCCAATATCATAAAAAACAGAGTTTGGTTCGAAATCATTGATCCAGTCAACTGTGCACTTCTCAATTTTTTCGAAATTCTCAGAAACTTGAGCCAGGTAATTATTAGGGGTAAAAAACTTAATTGACTTTTCGCTAAATACTCTTTCTACAATCTCCTTTTTTGACTTTCCAGAAAGCAAGTCAACCACATAATACTTTAAGGATTTCTTCTCCAGCTTAGTACAGACTTCTCTCCAATAGGAGGTTGTTATTAAAACAATAGTGCTGCTAGGTATTTCAGACAGAGGTCTTACTGGAATACTATTGATAGCACCAGTCTTAATGTCATCTATGAAACACAAAACCTTCAAATCTGGTCGCTCATCCTCTAATTTTCTTAAAACAAATTGACCAGTCGCACCTGCCCCGTATAGGGCAACACTTTGTTGAGAATCGAGTAAAGCAAGATCGCTTAAAACGGAATTAGTCATTGCTATATGCTTCTTTTAAATCTTGTTTAGTTGGGAAGTTAGGAGTCACCAAATCTTTCTCTGGATGATAAACCTTATAGGGGTGCGGAAATTTTCTAACAATAAAATTTCTTTCATTGGCATCGTTATACCTAAAATGCATTGACCACCTAATATTTTGCGAGGTATTGTTTCCCGATCTGTGAACTAAAAAAGAAGAGAAAAACAAAACATCTCCCTTTTTTACCTCTACCGAAACGTATTCTGATTCAGGAATTTCTGATTCAGGAATATTTCTAAACCACTCGTCTTCAACGCTATCAAATAGTCCACTTAAATGTGATCCAGGGACTATTTCCAAGGTACCAAGATCTTTATCAACATCAATTAAAGGAATCCATACCACTATGGAGTTCAAACTACCTTGCATGCTCCTCCAATCTTGATGAGCTGGAGTTTTATAATGTCCTTCAATTTTGGATATATGTGGCGAGTTGAAAAATATTAATGGTTTTACACAAATTACAGGATGCTCTAAGCCAATTTGTTTTAAGTTATCTATCAGCCCTTCTGAAACTGCCAGCTGATGCATACTGAATGTGTGTTGACACAACTTTGCACAACCAATAAATGAGTTGAAATCCTTTCTGAATAGCTCATAGAGGGCAGGTTCAAAGTCTTCATCTTCCAAAGAATTGAGCTCTAAATCATTATTCCGAATCTGAATCGCAAACAACTCTTTTGCCTCGTTTCTAATTTTATCGATAATCTCTTTATCTAAGAAATCATTCTTCAAACAGTATCCATTAGTATGATAGAATTCTCGATCTACTTTAGATAGAGTACCTAATTTCATTGAAGGACTAGCCATGTTGATTAGTTAATTTTTTAAAAATATTGCGAACACCAAATCCAGCATAAATATGATCATTTAGCTCATCAATTGAGTGGAAAGTATGCCTTGCTTTATCATAATATTTAAAATCCGGAGTATTCAACTTAATGTGAATCGGATGAAAGTTAAATACCTTCAGAAATTCCATGTTCGCTTTAATAGATGACTCCACATCCCAGATTTTTCCTTGTTCATTCTCGTAAGCATAGCCATCATCGGCAAAAAAAATGGGAGCTTCAATTAATCCATTGATATGCGCGAATGGTTGTATAGAATTAACTCCACCCATGTAGTATTGACTAAGAAACTCGATACCCATCTCTTTATACAAAGAAAGCCATCTCCCACTATGCGTCATTCCATGGCTTCTTAAAACCTTTGCCTCAGGCGCTATTTTCAAGATTTGGTCTAAGGTTTCTTTAGCTGAAAGTGCATTGGGGTCTTTTTCAATTAGGGGGTTAAAATTAGGATGAATACCAAGTTCATACTTAGGATTGGCTCTAATTCTGTTCAAAGTTTCTGTTTGATGAGTGACAAAAAATGTCGCTTTCAGCCCTGCCTCATCTAATAAGTCCAGAACATCATCTATTACTGCGTCTATGGCCCAATCTATGTCAAAGCTCAGAATAGCCTTTCCCTTCCATGAATCCGAATTTTGTAAATCAATATCAGAAAAATTAATAAAGTCCATCTATTCGAATGTTGCTAGTCCTATACCGTCTCTGCCAAATGAATTGCCATTATAAAGCATGTAGTATCTACCATTATAAAATATAACCTCCTGTTTGTCCAGTGCCTGAGAATCCCATCCTTCTTCTGAAACATCAATCCCAGATAAATGATCTTGCCGATCCCAATACAATCCATCTTTTGATTCTGCATACCCAATGCTATAGCCCATAGAGCCTAGCCTTTTGACAGGATACCATGCTTTATAAAGCCCCTCTTGCTGAATTATTGATAATCTAGAAATGTTCGATTCATCATCAGCCAGTGGCAAACAAACGTGACCATTCCTTTGCCAGTTGATGCCATCTGGCGACTCGGCATATTTAATGTCGTATCGAGAAATAGCTTGTCCATCAGTATCTATGTGAAAGTCAATTCCAGATAGATACCACATCTTCCAAATATTGTTTTCTTTTCTTACTGTCCCCCCTGAAACCATCCAAGGATCATATTCACTCCGACTCATTATTGGAGCCTTGGAATATTTAGTGAATGTTTTTCCGCCATCGTCACTAATGGCAAGTCCAATGGAAGTATAAAAAAGTGGTTTAGTCAATGCAGGGTTCCAACCCAAATAATACATATAGACCTTACCATTAACCTCGATAACGGATGTAGCCTGAACTCCATGATCGTCAAAAAATCCTAATGGGCCTGGAGAAAGAATCGGCATTTTTGACTCTTGTCGTTTTATAAGATTCCTTTTTAAATCCCAATCGAAGTATCCGACATGGGTCTTATTGTTCTTATCTCTGGATGTAAAGTAGATTCGGTAAATCCCATCTCCTAGAGGCAAAGCAGTAGGTAAAGCAGCATGAGAACTTTGCCAATAAAGTGAAGTGTCTGGTTGAAAGAAAAGCCCCTTTTTATTCCAACTAATCATTTATTTTAAAGCTGTAATTGTCCATTCATATAAAGGATAGTCGTGTAAAAGATTAACCTTCTTGCTTAACTCTGTTTTACAAAAATCAAAGTAGTATGCTGGGTCGGCATAATAGAGGTTGTCTGCTTCAAAATCCACATATTTGGTGAGCAGATTAAATGCAATCCCCTTTCTGCTGTGTTCAAACATATCTCTGAGAGTAGATTTGATATGTTCTTCCCAATCCTGAATCTCATTATCAAATCTTACATTAAAGATTCCCGAAGCAATGGTATAATCGGCCATTGTACTAAGATTTGAAGATCTGAAGATGTTGATATTTTCAAATTCAGCTAAATAAGCTTTGGCGTTGTTCAACATATCTTCACTGATGTCATAGCCAAAATATTCACCAAGTTCATAGCCATTTCGATTGCAATACTTCACTAGCTCACCATATCCACAACCCAGCTCATTGACACTAAAAGAACTTTCTTTCTGATCAACGGCACTCAATAACTTGAGAAATCTAAGGTCTTGCTTCTCTTGAGTTCCCCAACCCACACTCTCTGCCTTGTTGCCAAACTTTCTAATATTGTCAGTGTAGAGCTGCTCGACTTTAGATAAATCGAGTTTCTTATTTTTTGACATACTCTGTAGCCTTAGTGCCGATGTAAATTTTATGATCGTGCGTTGGTTTGACCATTAAGCAACCTGCTCCTAACGTATTGAATTTACCAATGGCTATCCCATCTCTCAAAGTCGAATTTACCCCTATGAAAGTATTGGCACCGATTCGGCAATGCCCTGAAACCACAACATGCGATGAAATAAAAACATTCTCCTCCACAATAGAATGATGACCAATGTGATTACCGCTCCAAAGAATTACATTGTTCCCTATTTCAACAAAAGGTTGAATTGTATTGTCCTCAAATATGAAAGTATTATCACCTATTTTGTCGGTCCAGCAAGTTGTTTTAGAACTAATATAGGTCAAAAGTGTATACCCTTTGGCTTTGGCTTCATGATAGAATCTTTCACGTACCTGATTCTGATCGGCATAACTTAGTGAAACATACATTTCAAAATCCGATGGTGGAAAAGCATCTTCCACTGTTTCAAAATCAACCAATGGTTTTCCCATAAATGAGTCCGACTCACGATAAGCCTTTGAAACACAAAAGCCAACAACTTCATACTCACTATCCACATTCAATAGAAATGAGACTACTTCTGCCTGACCATTTGCTCCGAATACAATCGCTTTTTTAGTTTTTTCCATAATCATTTAATACGGGTACAGATAAAAATTTGGGAAGGCATCTTTTAGCTCTTGAACAGGAATTTCCTTTACCTTGACATCAAGCATCTGAATAAAGTATTCATATCGATGATCATTTGCTCCCCATCTTTTTTTAAAATCATAAACTCCTTCCTGAGATTCCCAAGTCCCACCCCAGTTCCAAAATTTATATCCATCTTTAGCCGCTGCCTTCATAGCTTCATGGATAATTAATGCAGAAGGCTGTTCATTTCTGAAGTCATGAATAGTGGCAGGGGTGAAATATTCAACCGTTTTGTTGAAGTAGAAAACTAACAATGCTGCAATTGGCTGACCTTCCTTCTCTGCCATAAATAAGGCATAACTTGATTCATCGAAGTAATCGGGAATCTGCATAAAAAACTCCTTTCTTTTAGCTAATCCACCAATGCTCTCAATATTATCTTTATGTACTGTATATAGGAATTCAAGGCCTTCTTTACCCCATTTTTTAGATACCGTTATTTCAGCTTTAGTTGCTCTTCTTATGTTTCTAGGTCTTGGGTTATCATATAGGCTCATTAAATCTTCTTCAATACTATCCGAATACGCTGGTAACTCCGTGATTTGACCAATTCTATAGTCTGTATAATCATATTGCCAGTTGTGCTGTAGCCACAACATATCTTCAGATTCAAAGGGATTGGTGATCAAAGTAGAGAGGATGATATTATTATCCTGATAGAAAACATCTAACTGTTTTTTCAAGTCATTTCTAACTTCTAACTTCTGATCAATTGTTGTCACTCTTGAAAAAACGATAAAGCCGTTACTTCCATAATATGGAAGACTGTTTAGGATATTTCCCCATTTATCGCTCCTCTTCATTATTACTGGAAAGGCGGCCATTATCTTGTTTTCTTTACTCCAGATGAAGTAAAATACTTCTGCCTCTAAATGCTCGCACAAAAAACTGTGAAAAACCGGATTCTGATAAAACAGTGTGGTCTCCCTCTCCATTAAAAAAGAGTTATAACCCTTTTCCATATCTATATCTTTTCCTTCAACTAGCTTAAAATCCATAGGAATTTGATTCACCTTTCAGAAAAATTCTACACCACCACTCAAAGTTCATTAATGACCAAATCAACAACCTATGGTTAATATGTTTTTCTGTATGCTCCTTGACAATTCTCTGAATATACTCAGGTCGAATAAACTCTGTTGTTACTGTATCCCTTTTATTCAAAAGTAGCTCCTTTACATAGCTGGCATTTTCTCCTCTATACCAACTTTCATCAGGTGCGGAAAAACCTTGCTTCTTACGATCAATGATCTTAGCAGGAATATAGTCCTTCATCGCCTCTCTCAATATCTTCTTTCCATCATCAAAGTTTTTATATCTTCCTTTCATTGATGCATTTTCATCAATTCGTTGAATTTCCTGAGAAAGATTACCAAGCTTGTATTTTACGGGAACCTTTTGGGCAAAATTGACTAGATCATTGTCCATAAATGGGAAGCGCTCTTCTAAACCACTGGCCATGGCCAACTTATCTCCTACCAAGAAAAGTCCAGGTAGAAATGTTTTCGCTTCAAAATAAAGAGAGTTTTGAATATGGGCCTCAGGACTGTCATATCTTAAAGTATCATTGAAAGTGAATACTCTTTCAAAGACATTTCTGGGTTCAGCAAGGTCCATCTGTTTTAAAGCCGTAGGCTGGAAGAGTTCTGGCTTTTGCTCGTCAGGTACCAAACGCTGCCAAAAGGCATAATATTGATCGAAAAAATTTTGCTGACTTAGGGAATCGAAGATACGATAGTACCTCCAGGGGTATCCACCGAAAAGTTCATCTCCTCC
>CAYGKL010000016.1:0-1259 GCA_964350505.1 uncultured Roseivirgaceae bacterium
AACACGTCTGGTTTTGGTCCAGAAGAGTCTAGGTTCGAGCCCTAGTAGACCAACAAAAAGCCCCGCACTAGCGGGGTTTTTCATTTAATAACACTCCTATCCATATTCTTAATTTTCAACATTAGAATTCATATCAGTAAACAATAATATATTTACTTTTCAGTTCTTGAACTAAACAGTTAATCATGAAAGCTAATTGGACCATTACCATTCTACCAGCCATTGCCATTTTATTCGCGGGCTTATTTATTGGAGGCATGCAAAAGAAAGCACTCCTGGCCAATAGAAGCGTAGAAGTGAAAGGCTTAGCCGAAAGAGAAGTACCCGCAGATTTAGCGGTTTGGCCCATTGAAGTAACCATAGCTGATAACAACCTGGCCACCTTAAAAACCCGCATCGACAATCAGAAAAAGGAGGTTGAGAAATTCTTTGCAGCTAGAGGCTTTTCAGCAGATGAGTTCAACGCTGGACCTACAAACATCCAAGATGTGAAGGCGAATATTTACGGAGGCAATAATAATCAACCCTTTAGGTATATCGCTAAAATGGAATTTACCGTCAGAACAAGCGAGATTGAAAAGTTACAAAGCACCTTAACGGCCTCTTTGGAACTCATCGAAGAAGGCGTTCTATTGACCTCAAAAGACTCTTGGCAACCGATCACTTACATTTTCACCGGCCTTAATGACATTAAGCCGGCCATGATAGAAGAAGCCACTAAAAATGCTCGTGAGGTAGCAGAAAAATTTGCGATGGATTCTAACTCTGCTGTTGGAAAGATCAAGTCGGCACGCCAAGGAATTTTCTCAATCTTCGACCGAGATCAAAACACCCCATACATCAAAACGGTAAGGGTTGTCACCACGCTAGACTATTTCTTGAAGGATTGATCATCTCACCTACTTTGAAAAAACTATTCCCTGAAGGAGATTCCCTACCCCATTCCACCTTTGACAAACTTCACTTTCTAACTCTACCATCATTTTCTGCTACATACATGCTGGAGACTTAAGTTTGTCAAAGGTATTTCTCAAATGGCTATTAATAGCCCATCCTCTATGCATCCAGGGTGCTAGAGGTAGGTTAGTAACCTATTTTCAAAAAAATCATTACTCGAAAGAGATTCCCGATCAAGTCGGGAATGACGTTGCAAAAGCACATCTTTTCTAACCTCCACCTTTGACAAACTTCACCTTCTAACTCTACCATCATTTTCTGCTACATATATGCTGGAGACTTAAGTTTGTCAAAGGTATTTC
>CAYGKL010000016.1:1359-5122 GCA_964350505.1 uncultured Roseivirgaceae bacterium
TAGACTTACAACCCCCTTTAACAATCACCTCCATCACTCAAAATGGAAAAGAGCTTAAATTCACTTCAGAAGGAAATGCACATTTCGTTCAGCTGACCGAGGCCCAAAAAGAAGGTGATGTAAATGAACTCATTGTTTACTACGAAGGTCAGCCTAAAGAAGCTGTTCGTGCTCCTTGGGATGGTGGTTTCAGCTGGAAGAAAGACAGCAATGGCACCGACTTTATTGCCACCTCTTGCCAAGGCTTAGGTGCTTCTGTTTGGTGGCCTTGTAAAGACCACATGTATGATGAAGTGGATAGCATGGACATCAGTGTTGAAGTGCCTGAACACCTCACCGATGTCTCAAATGGAGTATTGAAAAAAATTGATCACAACAAAGACCAAAAGACTAAAACCTTCCACTGGACAGTGAAGAATCCGATCAACAATTATGGTGTCAATTTGAATATTGGCGACTATGTAAATTGGAGTGAGGTTTACAAAGGTGAAAAAGGCGATTTGGACGTCAATTATTGGGCGTTGAAAGAAGATGAAGAGAAAGCCAAAAAACAGTTTCAAGAAGTACCGAGAATGCTGGAGGCTTTTGAACATTGGTTCGGTCCCTACCCTTTTTATGAGGATGGGTTCAAGCTTATTCAAGCGCCATACCTTGGCATGGAACACCAAAGCTCGGTCACTTATGGCAATCAATTCGCCAACGGATATCTCGGTAGAGACCTGAGCACCACAGGCTGGGGACTGAAATTCGACTTTATCATTGTCCATGAATCTGGGCACGAGTGGTTTGCTAATAACATCACCCATAAAGACATGGCCGACATGTGGATTCACGAAAGCTTCACCAATTATTCAGAAAGCCTGTTTCTGGACTATTTCTTCGGAAAGGAAGCCGGTCAGGAATATGTGAGAGGTACTCGAACAGCCATAGGCAACCAAAAACCAATGATTGGCCCCTATGGTGTCAATTATGAAGGCTATCCTGGTGATGTCTACTACAAGGGTGGTAATCTGCTCAACACTCTCAGAACTATTGTCAATGATGATGAAAAATGGAGAGGAGTGCTTCGTGCATTGGGTGAGAAGTTCTATCACAAAACCGTCACATCGGAAGAGCTAGAAGCCTATATGGGTGAATACTTAGCCCTTGATTTAAATTCATTTTTCGATCAATACTTACGCGATAGACGCCTACCTACCTTGGAGTATTATTTCAAAGATGGCAAACTCAATTACCGCTGGATCAATGCCATTAACAGCTTTAAAATGCCAGTCGATATTTCTATTGATGGAAAAACTCTGCGCATTCAGCCAACCAATCGCTGGATGAATATTGAAGTGCCTGGTAACGAACTAGTTGTAGATCCGAACTATTATATCGCTATTTTAAAGAGTAGGTAAGATTTTCTCACATTAATTGGGATTGTGCGCAAAAAATTCCTTTTACAAGAAGCTATTAAACTTGCAAGCCAGAGGATTTTCGATTAAACTCCTTAGCCCATATCGTGCGGAACAATTTTTCATCTGCGCTATTCATTTTATTTATTAAATCCCTACCTTTGCGACTCAAATTCAGGAGCTGTGAATAATATATCCAGAGAACATAAATTTTTTGCAGGTAACGGTTCGGCAGAACTTGGAAAGAAGATCGGTGAGTTCTTCGGACAAGGGTTGGGCGGAATACAACTACAGAAATTCTCAGATGGTGAAATGGCTCCTTATTACACCGAGTCTATTCGAGGTGCAAATGTCTTTTTAATTCAATCTACTATGGCTCCTGCAGAAAACCTGTTGGAGTTGTGCTTAATGATTGATGCTGCGAAAAGAGCCAGTGCATACAAAGTAATTGCCGTATTGCCTTACTTTGGATATGCTCGCCAAGACAGAAAAGACAAGCCAAGAATAGCCATTGGTGCCAAAATGGTAGCCAATATCCTTACTGCAGCGGGTGCCGATAGAATTATGACTTGCGATTTGCATGCAGGACAGATTCAAGGTTTCTTCGATATACCTGTAGATCATTTAGATGGATCAGCCATTTTTGTTCCTTATTTGAGAAGTCTCAACATAGACAATATGTTATTTGCTTCGCCAGATGTTGGTGGTGTGAAGAGAACGAGAGAGTTCGCCCAACATTTCAACGCTGAAATGGTGGTAATCGACAAGCACAGAAAGAGACCTAATGAGGTTGCTGAAATGCGAATTATAGGTAGTGTAGAAGGAAAAAACGTTGTTTTGGTCGATGACCTTGTTGATACAGGTGGCACACTTTGTAAGGCCGCCCAAATTGCCTTAGATGAGGGTGCTATTTCTGTAAGAGCAGTTTGTACTCACCCAGTCCTTTCTGGCAACGCCTACGAAAACATTGAGAATTCTGTATTGACAGAATTAGTGGTAACAGATACCATTCCGCTAGCTGGGCAATCATCAAAAATCCGTGTTTTAACTGTGGCAGACCTGTTTGCAAAAGCATTCAAGAGCATTACCACAGACGGTTCAATTAGTCAATTATTTATTTAACAATTATATAAAATGAGAGAAGTAGAGATTATAGGGTTTAAAAGAGCAAATCTCGGTAAGGCTGAAAGCAACAAATTGAGAGCTGAAGGCCATGTACCGGGAGTATTGTATGGCGGTGACACTCAGGTGCACTTCTATGCTCCAGCTATTCAATTCAGACCAGTACTTTATACACCTGAAGCGTGTTTCATCAATTTGAACATTGAAGGCACTGAATACAGAGCTATCGTTCAAGAATCACAGTGGCACCCAGTTGGTGAGCAGCTTTTGCATGTTGACTTACTTGAGCTATTCGCTGGAAAGCCAATTAAAATGGACATCCCTGTGAAAACAATGGGAGCTGCAATCGGTATAAAGAATGGTGGTACATTGATCATCAAAAACCCGAAATTGAAAGTATTGGCATTGCCTAAGAACATGCCAGAAGTAATTGAAATCGACATTACCAACCTAAGAATTGGTAAGTCTATCAAAGTTGGTGAATTAACAACCGACAACTTCGAATTCTTAACTAGCCCAATTGTAACCGTGGTGAACATCGCGATTCCAAGAGCGCTTAGAGGTAAGACTGCTGAAGAACTTGAAGCTGAAGAAGCAGAAGCGGCTGAAGCTGCAGAAGGCGAAGCTGCTGCTGAGTAATTCAAATAAAAACCTAGAAAAGAAAATCCTGCTCATTGCTGAGCAGGATTTTTTGTTTGTAATGGTCGTACTCAGTATCCTATAATTAGTAAACTCATATATCTTCGAGAGACTAGCTTCTTGCTCTGAGCAACTTTGTTATTTTTGCTACGGAAAGAATAACTGATGAAGTATCTAATTATCGGACTTGGAAATATTGGTGCAGAATACGAGCTCACCAGACATAACATTGGCTTCCTGACCTTAGATAGATTAGCCGACAAGAAAGGAGCAACTTTTGAAATCTCAAGGCTGGCCTATCACACTGAGATCAAACACAAAGGCAGAAATATCCACCTCATTAAGCCTACAACCTACATGAACTTAAGTGGTAAGGCCATGAAATTTTGGATGAATGAGTTAAAGATCCCAAAAGAGAATTGTCTTGTAATTGTTGACGATTTAGCCATACCATTCGGCAAGTTGCGATTACGTGCCAAAGGCTCAAGTGCAGGTCACAACGGACTTAAAAACATTGAAGACCTGACTGGTGGCCAAGATTACCCAAGACTTAAAATGGGCATTGGCGATGACTTTTCAAAAGGCCAACAGGTTGATTACGTGCT
>CAYGKL010000016.1:5222-8541 GCA_964350505.1 uncultured Roseivirgaceae bacterium
CATCCAAACCTTCCAACATGAAAATCAACCTAGGTATACAAATCGCGCCAATTTTATCCAGGGAAGAAGGTTTTCCAATCATTGATGAATGCATAGAGATGATTCAAAAATCAGGTATCCCATATACCGTGACGCCTTTCGAGACTGTGCTTGAAGGAGAATACAGGGAAATCATGGATTTGGTTGATAAGCTTTATCATAGGGTCAATAGCCTAAGTCCTGAAACAGTCATTAACATGCGCATTCATACCAGACGAGATGCCGATGTGATTGAGAAGGAGAAGACAGAGAAGTTTAATTAAGTATGTTTTTCTTCTAAGTAATCTGAAAATGAAGTCGATTTCTATAGCGAGCAAAATGTCTCAAAAAGAAAAAAGGCTAAAAAATTAGCCTTTTGATTATTGATTTTGAAGTGAGGATTGATCAACCTCCTTTATATTCGATTTTCAGAACTCTTTCTTCGAACATTCCCAGGGCTATTTTATCCTCTCCAAGTACATCGAATAACTCTACTGCCCTTCTTGCTACAAATTCCTCTTCAATCTGCTCCATCACAAACCATTTCATAAATTCTTCAGTGGCAAAGTCGTTGTACTTTCTACAATCACCTACAATCTCATGAATGGAGTCTGAAACGGCAACTTCCATTTCTAATGCTTTTTCAAATACATCTCTTAAAGACCCGAATTCATCTTGGCTCTCTCCTACTTGAGGCGAAACGGCTTTACATTCCATATCACATAAGTAATGGAAAAGCTTCAATTGATGTTTACGTTCCTCATCTGATTGTTGGAAGAAAAAATCTGCACTATTTTCATAACCTCTCACTTCACACCAAGCTGCCATGGCCAAATAGCCGGCAGATGAATGTGCCTCCATTTTAATCTGTCTATTGAGTGCAGAAACTATCTCTTCTTTTAAAATCTGATGTTTTTTTAATATGTCTTGCATTTTTTTTGTTTTCGGTTTGATCTGTGCTTATTCAAAAATTAAATACGTTTCTACGTAATATTTTATGAATCGATGAATTGAGAGTCAATATATCAAAAGTAGAATTCAGAAGCTCTCTAAATTGCAGTACCTGATGCACATTCAATAGGAGTATTCGATCACAATGAGGTAAATGAATCAGTTCAAGATCGGGAGAATCAGCATCCAACAATCTCATAATGTCGAGATCCATGATTCGAGTTTTGAAAGTATACAAATCACATAGCTTAAACTGGATGTACTCTCCTTGAAAGCACAAGTGAAAAGAACCTGAATCTACATTCAAGGTTATGAGTGCTTCTTTGGTTTTATATATTTCCTCCTGCATTTTTTAAAATTGCATGTAGAGTTGGGCATGAACCACAATACTTACCTTTCTTTTTTAAGTATTTGCAGCAACAAGTTTGCTTAAGTTTTTTCGCCTTCTTCTTTCTACAGTATTCAGCATAAAGCTTAGAAACCGGGAGTTTTGAAGGCGCTTGATTCATACAATCTCTGTTATTTAGAATAATTTTAAACAAAGATAAAACCTCTTCTTATTTAGACTAATTCTAAGGATAAATTTTTTTTCAAAACCACCCCAATTTTTATCAAAAAAAGCGGATACCTAAGTTTCTTATACATAAGAAAATTATGTATAATTGTGGCATGTCTTCCAGTAAACTATTAAAAGGTAGCCTTGCCACTATTGTTCTTCGCCTATTGGAGGAGAATGATAAAATGTATGGCTACGAGATTACCCAAAAAGTTAAAGCCCTAACAGCTGGTGAATTCAAAATTACCGAGGGTGCCCTCTACCCTACACTTCACAAATTAGAAGCCGAAGGTTTTCTTACCACAGAAACCCAGCAAGTAGACGGACGTGTGCGCAAATACTATTCCCTTACTAAAGAGGGCAATGCAGAAGCCAAAACAAAGGTCTCTGAGTTGGAAGAATTTATACTCAGCCTTCAAAAAGTATTGAACCCTAAACTTGGATTAGGATGAGTTTATCTACAGAACAGCATAAATACCTTTGTCAATACTTAAAAGATGTTGGTATCTATCATCAAGAGCCTTTCGAAGAGTTTTACGATCATATTGCCACATCTTTTGAACAGAGTGGTGCAAGCGATTTAAAGGTTTTTATCTGTAATGTTGCCCAACCGGCTTTCGGTGGAGCTAAGGGTATGTTGAAAATAGTAAATCAACAGAATAAAATAAGGAAAGACCTAATTTGGAAACGTGCTAAGGAGATTTTCCTTAGCCTTTTTGGTTGGCCAGCCATAGGATTAGTCATTGCTTGCATCCTACTTATCCAAATTGGGACACAGCAATTTGGTCATAAATTCATTACTATTACTTCTTTGATTATTGGATTAGCAATACCTACGCTAGTGGTACTCTACGGGTTTATGAGTTTTTATATTAAGTGTAAAAAGCGGAATTTACCCTACTCAGGTAATAATCTAAATACTTGGCTGATTTCCTTTATTCACTTGCCTTTTGCAATCTTAAATATTGGTGGAAATTTAGTGATCCCAATAATGATTGGACGTGAGACTTTCAAAGTCTATCTAGTCGACTTTCCAATTATAACTATCGTTTTCTCTACACTCGTTTTACTTTTTGGATTTACTTATTTAAAGCTTTTAAAAGAGAAATTCATCTTCAAACTTCAGTTACAATGAAACTCGCACATTATCATATAGAGCATATTAAAGAATGGATAGGCATGCAAAACATCTGGTATGATGAGATCAAAGATGAGCTGCTAGACCATATGATTTGCTCCACAGAGCATAAAATACAAGCTTCAGAAATGAAGTTCATAGAAGCGCTTGCTGAGGTTTGCAATGAGGTAAAACCTTTTGAATTACAACGCCAAAAGCTAAAATATGAGCACATAAACAGCTTTAAAGAGGTTTTGACGGAAATGACAAGGTTCAGCCTGTTGAAAAGTAATTCGCTTGTTCTAACAATGTCTGTCTTAGCCTTTATCCTCTTTAGAACACCAATAGATAATACAGCAACACTGAGAATCTACTTGACAAGTAGCGTCCTTTTAGTAATGTTGGCTACTCTTTTTTACACTTACCGACACAGGGCAAACCACCCATTTTCCAATGTCTACTTTATGGCGAAAATGAATGGCGTTTGTACCACTAACTTCCTCATTATCTCATTAATTCAGCTACTGTTAGTTGATTGGCTTATTGGCAATCCATTCTTTCTATTCGTACTCTTCGGTTTACAGAGCTGGTACCTCTTCTCTGGTATCAGAGTATTATTTCAATCATTCACACGTATTAAGCATGCCGCTCACTAAAGACCAAATCGAGGAAATCAA
>CAYGKL010000016.1:8641-38731 GCA_964350505.1 uncultured Roseivirgaceae bacterium
TCCAGAGGCTTCACTACTATTGAAGTAGAAATGGAAATACTGGATCATGTGGCCTCAGCAGTTGAGACTAAGTTGGAAGCAGACCCAAAAAAAACTTTGCAAAAAGCTATTCAAGAAGTGCATGCTGGTTTTGGCCCCTTAGGCTTTAGCATAATGGAAGATGAATTTTATCGCAGTTATGCAAAAGAGAATAGAAAAATATCGCTTCAGATAATCAAGAGTTATTTCTGGTCTTCAAAGGCCATAATTACATTAATTACTTTGCTCCTAAGCTACATATTGGGACTACTAATTCTTCCATTGCCAATTCAGGTAATCCAAGTTATTTTCTATTCAACAAGTGTAATACTAGGCTCAATTCTGTTTTTCTATTTTAAATCAATGTTTAAAAAATGGAGAAAAAAATCCTTGGTAATTGGCGCTCAACAAATAAGAATTGCAGGCACTTTTTACGTTTTCATCTATAGTTTCCGATTCTTTGGAGAAGCTCTTTTACCTTTGCTACAGTCATCTAGCTTAGTTTTCGCCTTGATTATGTCAACGATGGTAGTCTTTTCCTTCTATACAAAAGAAGTTATTGATGCGGCTTATAACTGGACCAACGAACGCTATTTGAAATATGCCTAAGCATACAGTAAGTTACAACTCAATCTGGCTTTTGAGCTTTATGGCTCTAGACGAATTACCCAATTGAATGGTATAAGCGCCTGGCTCTAGTGTCCAGTTTGAGCTACCTTCATTCCAATAGCTGAGCGCTTTAATCGGAACTTTCAATTCAATGACCTGAGACTCTCCTCCACTCAATAAACCAGTTTTAGCGAATGCTTTTAACTCTTGCTCGGGTCTGTCAATTGCTGAATTCAATTTAGAAACATAGACTTGAGCTACTTCCTTACCAGCTACTTCACCCAAATTTTGAATACTGAACTGAATGTTAATGGTATCATTGGCTGTTTCCACTTTCAAATCACTGAAGTCAAAACTGGTATAGGAAAGACCATATCCAAATGGATAAGAGACTTCTAGTTTGGCTTTATCAAAGTGTCTATAACCTACATAAACACCTTCTTCATAAAGCGTAAAGTCTTTATTCTTCACTTTATCTTCCTCTGCCACTTCTTTCGCAATGAACATATTCATGATATCAATTGGCTCTCCATCTAAAGGAAAGTTGGCGTTGGAAGCATGATCATTCAAATTGATTGGGAAGGTCATTGGTAATTTACCGCTTGGGTTTACATTTCCTGCCAAAATATCGGCTACAGAATTACCACCCTCTTGCCCTCCTTGCCAGGCTAATAGAATAGCGTCTGGCTGTGCTTTCCAAGAAGCAGTTTCAATAACTCCACCAATGTTTAAAACCACGACAACTTTCTTCCCTGCTTTGTGAAAAAGAGCACTGGTTCTCTCTATCATGTCTCTTTCTACTTCTGTCAAAAGAAAATCGTCTACTTCTACCCTATCTCCTCCTTCTCCCGCATTTCTCCCGATAGTAATAATAGCTATATCAGCGTTTTCAGCAATATCAGTCAGTTGATCATTACTATAATTAATCTGTGGAGGATTGTAGGGTTCAAACATGGCGTTCAAGCCTTCAGGCTTTACAAATGCTTTCTCATTAGCGGATTTATGTGATTCATAAATGGCTTTCGCCATGCTGTTGATTTCAAAGCCAACATTTCGTTGTCCATTTTCAAGGACAATGTCCGATTCATTAGTATTGATATTTACCTCCTGACCTACATTGAGCAAGCCTTCTTCTAATGAAACGGTATAAGCTTCATTCACATCGCCAGAACCAGTTCCACCTGCAATAAAATCGTAAGATGTAACTCCTAACAAAGCGACATTCACTTTTCCAGCCAAGGGAAGCACGTCATCATTCTTGAGTAACACCATTCCCTCAGAAGCCGATTGTCTTGTTACTTGTGCATTTGCCTTTAAATCTGGTTTGTTCGAAAACTGATAACTCTGCATTTTCTTGGACTCAAGAATAAGCTTTAAAATTCTTTTCGCAGAAGTATCAATTACCTCTTCAGACAACTTGTCTTCTTCGTAGGCTTTGGTTAGTGCCTTCCATTGGTTTTTAGTCCCAGGTTCAAGCAAATCATTACCAGCATTGACCTGTGCCACAGCATCCAATCCACCGAACCAATCTGACATTACGAGACCTTCAAAACCCCAATCATTTCGCAGTACATCTGTCAATAAATAGCGGCTCTCTGTGACATATTCGCCATTTACTTTATTGTATGAAGACATAATAGTCTTTGGTTGAGATTTTTCAACAATGATCTCAAAACCCTTTAGATAAATCTCTCGCATTGCCCTTTCGGAAACAATTACATCGTTGAAATTCCTATTCGTCTCCTGATTATTAGCAACATAATGCTTCACAGAAGTGCCGACTCCATTAGATTCTATTCCATTCACCATGGCGGCTCCCATCAACCCAGTCAATAAAGGATCTTCTGAATAGTATTCGAAGTTTCTGCCATTCAAAGGGTGCCGATGAATATTAGCTGCCGGACCGAGAATTACATCAATACCATATTCCTTAGCCTCATTACCCATGGCTTTGCCCACTTCTTCAACCAAGTCCACATTCCATGTGGAGGCCAATAAAGTACCAATTGGAAAGGCAGTCGCATAGTAAGTTCGTTCTTCGCCTGGTCTCGTAGGCTCAATTCTGAGGCCTGCTGGGCCATCTGACAAGTAGATAGTTGGAAGTCCAAGCCTCGGTGTTGGCACAATAGTACCCACAGCTCCGGGAATGCCTTCACCTTCTGGCACCATTCCAACGCCTGAAGCCATACCAGAACCTTTCAATATGTGAATTTTCTCTTCAATCGTCATTCGACCCAAAAGGTCGATTACCCGCTCCTCTGTGGGTTTCCGATCATCCTCATAAGGATCTAATTGACCATTGCCATTTCTATCTAAAAAAGTATAGCCGTTAATATTAAGCATTTCAAAATCGGTTTTTTCGGCATAATCACCCTCAAACTTTAAAAATGACGCGCGTACCCAAAGCCAGCCAGAAAAGCCAATGACCAAAACGAGTAATAAAATAATGCCCAGTACTTTGAGCGTTGTTTTCATCCACTTTTTCATCAAAATTCTTTTTGTAACTATGAATACTTTTAATGTGCGAGCCTTAAAACCAACCAACTGCCATCGTCTACAGAAAACATAAATGAATAGACGATTTCTAATCGAAATAAGCCCAAATCAAGAGCAATACCTACTTTTTAGATACTGAAAAGGCCTTATCTGTCAATAACCTGTACATCAATATCGCAGCTCTTTTAGTTTGCATCGGAAAGGTTTTGAGGTCACCAGCTTCGTTTACGGTGTGACCCTGTGTGCCGCCCATGCCCATACCATCCAGTCCCATTGTAATGCCAAAGGCTGCAAAAGAGATATCGGCTGCTCCGGCATCTGCTGGGTTTACAGGAGTTACTTCTCCAAAGCCTAAGTCTTGGCTTACTTGGCTAAAGTTTTTAAGTAATTCATAATTACCCTCTGTAGGCGCAAATGGTGGGTAGCCATCACTAAAGGTAATCGTAGCCTCAGTTTGTGGTAGATGCTCAGAAACAATCCGTTTCATTACCTGCTGAGCCTTTTCGTACTGCTCTTCACTGATACAACGGATATCTCCGTTCACAATGGCAGATTCTGCCACCACATTGGTTTTACCAAAAGCGGTGCCTGTATTCGTTCCTTCTTCATAACTAATGCTTGTGCCTCCAACGATATTGCCAGGGTTAAAAGTCAGGAACTCCTCTCCTGCCAGTTCCTCGTAAAACTGATAGAGAATTCTGGAAGCCTCATAAATGGCACCTGCACCAATATTCGGTTTAAAGATTTGAGAAGAATGAGAAGGCACTCCTTTAACTTCAAGTCTCCAACCTGAAGAACTTCTTCTGGCCACATTCGCTGTTTTGTAATTGCCATCACCGTTTTCGAAACCAAGGGCTATATCAGCCCATTCTGCGGCTTTTACAAGTTCAGCTTTAGAAAGGCTTAAGGGTCTACCACTGAGCTCTTCATCACCAGTCATCACCACCCAAATATTCATGTCCTTTAGTAGGCCTTGGGCATGCAAAGCAGACAACGCTTGAAGAATGATCACATCTCCGCCTTTCATATCGGCTATCCCTGGACCTTTGATAGTGGTGGCATCGATTCGTTCCCAAGTCTGAAAGGGACTGTCGGGCTCAAATACAGTATCTAGGTGGCCGATCATTAAAATCTTCGGTCCTTTGCCTCCTTCTATTTTCGCCACTAAGTGACCCGCACGATTGAACCCACTACCATCTGTGAATTGAGTCTCCATCCCCAGGGCTTCAAACTTAGGCATAAGCGCATCGGCTACGGCTCTTACCCCCTTGAAATTCATTGTTCCGGAATTGATATTGATGAGCTCTTTGAGCAGTGTGAGGGCTTCCTCGTTATGTGTATCTACCCAATCGGTGAGTTTGCGTTCGGTTCTATCGAGCTGTGCCAGTGCTTGAAATGAAGTGATGAGTAAAAGAAGTATGGTTAGCTTAATTGCCTTCATAGCTGATTTGTTTGCTCAATTATACTGAAGAAAGCAGCAACAAGAAAGCTTTGTTTTCTAAACGCCCTCTATCCGTATTTAAGCAAGATGGTATTGCCCATAAGCAAGGAAAAGTTGGTGATGAAGGCAATATTGCTGTAAATTGACTCCAAACGCAAACATGAATAATATGTATAAATACGAGTATGTAAAGATTGAATTAAAATCAGGCTTCTTAAAAACTAAACCCAAAGAAGACTATCATGCAATTATTGATAGCTATGCTAAAAAAGGCTGGCGTTTTAAACAGATATTCGCTCCTGCCACGTCTGGCTATGGTGCCTCTAGTTATTTTGAGCTCATCTTCGAGAAAGAAGTATAAAAGGGTGTTCTCCTAAAATCCCCGCTCTTGATGGCCTTACAGCCAACAAGCTGGTGAAGGTTGGCGACAACACCACCATTTGCTTTAGTGATCTCAAATATAAGACTACCCTTAGATGAGATTCCGGATATTTTTCTTCTCACTCAAAGGTTGGAAGAAAAATTCCAGAATGAAGTGTTATTGTAAATCGGTAAACCCATGTCTTTCACCCTAAAAGACCCTTGACAGATTGAAGCCAAAGTGAATATCCCCATCGAAGAAATTACCATCAGTTTCTGTGATAAAACCTCTTTCTACCATAGACCTAGAGTTGGTAAAACTCAAATGGAAAACATGCCCTCCAGTCTCAATTTCGAGTCCAATACCAAATGAATCTTTATACTGCGTATTTATTTCATCTGTGAGACGATAGTAGTATTCAGCATTAATTGCCATTCTCGTATTCAGTTTTATTCTTCCAGCAAAACCTAAGGCCAGCACATCGTTTTCCTGATCCTCCAATACCTTGTTTCTGTGCACGTAGGTGGGCATCATTTGTAAAGAGACGTTCTCATTCATTTTTCTAGCGATCAATAATTGATGCGTATAGGAAACCTTCGAGTTAAAATCATCGACAACAAAATCAGGATCTTCTATGGTTCTAACTGCCATACTGCTGAACAAAGTCATGGTAACAGGTACGACCTTTTTACCACTAGACTGCCTTAAAAAACGAAACTTGGCAAAGCCATCATACACTTTTTCAAAAGAATTTCTACCCACGCCCACTGTCAAAAAATCAGAGAGACCATACTCGAAAGAAAAACGCACGTTGGCACCGTCTAATCCGAACAATTCCTTGATTCCGCTATTAACCCGACCAAATCTGTGGGCGATAATAAACTCCAGTTCTTTGGCCTTTCTGGTTACCACCGTATGGCCATTGATAATGCGCTGCCCTTTGAAGGTAGCCATCGTGTAACTAATTTCATCCTCTTGTTCATCAGCCAAAATATCGAGCAAATCATCCTGTGCTAAGGCCGATGTTGAGATAAACAGTGAAAGTATAAATGCTATCTTCTTCATATTAACGCTTAAAGGGTTGGTATTCGAAAGTGCAAGTCACTTCCATTTCTTCTGCAATATTCTTAACCACTAGATTTGGAATTTGAATATCATGGTCTTTAACTTTTACTCGAAATACAAACTCAGTGCTAATTTTTCCATCGGCCACCACTAAAGTAACTTTGGTCTGCAAAGGTTTTGTAACACCATGAATGGTGATATCACCTTTTACTTCCGCCTCATAGCTACCAGCCTTCATTGCTTTCAGACCATCTGGAACTTGAAATGAACCTTTAAAGGTAGATTTAGGTAACTTCTCAGATTCCATATAATTCTCGTTGAAATGCTCTTGCATGAGTTTTTTAGGAAACTCAAAGTTTTTAATGAGCATATCTACAGCCACTTCACCTTTAGTGAGGTCAATGATGCTAAGCACATTATTATTCACCGCTTCAATGTCTTCCATTGGCGTATGCGAATAGAACTTAGCTTTACCCTCTCTCGTGAGGTAACGGTCTTGTGCCTTCGCCTGAAGAGCGAATAATACGAGACAGGTAATAAATATTTGAACTCTTATTTTCATGATTTTTTATTCAATAATAATTGACCTGATCAACTGAACATCAAGCAAATAGCCTAGACATTCTCCTTTGATTATAATGGTTTGATTCTTTTCAATAGTTGCTAAGTCCGAGGCACTCGTACCCACTTCAAAAGTGCATTTAATCACTCCAAAGCCTTCTGTTTGAAGTGCTATGGAGGGCGATCCTTCTTCTGGGAAATCGATAGATTCCACCACTCCGTTTACCTCTATGATCTTATTAAGGTACATACCATTAGCCTCATTTTCATCGGTTTCGAAAGCAGCATAGAGGGCTTGGGCATCCATGGTATAATTGGCCTTAAGTGACTTAACACGAGGCGCAGTTTTCAAAAAGCTATTATATACCACAAAGGCCGCCACAAGAGAAATTAGAATTGCGATAATTATTAAATGACTTCTTTTCATAGGTATTAATCTAAAGAAGCACCATCATTTACCCAGCACGCTATTTCTGCAATCTCACTAGCTGAAAGTGATCTACCACTTGATGTGGGAGGCATTGATCTGGCTGCCGTTCTGGTCCTAATTCTACTTGCTTGATTAGCTATATTAGCATCCACTCGTAAGTCAGGAAATGTATTTCCGTTGTGGCATCCAGAAATCGCACAGTTGGTTTCAATGATAGACTTAATCTGAGCGAAAACTACCTCCGATTTAATTTCTGCTTGTAACGATACTTCACAGCCACTGGCATCTTTAACCGTTACAGTGTATTGACCTGGGCCTAATGCCGAAAAGTTAGAATTACCCTGAAAGCTATTGTCGTCTAACTTATATTCATAAGGCTCTACTCCTCCTGTAGCCTCAATGGTAATTGTGCCATCGGGATTGTCACAGTCACTATCTGTAACTGCCGAAATAGAAGCATTTACACCATCGAGATTGGCAATGGTTACAGAAACTTCATTGGTACAAGAAAGTGCATCGGTGACCAATACTGTATAAGTACCAGCCTCTAAATTATTAAATACAGCACTCGTCTGAGGACTAGAATTATTTAGGCTGAAGGTATAATCGCCAGTACCGCCAGCAGCTATAATTTCGAAACTCCCATTGCTCAGACCGCAATTAGAATCACTTAGTACTGTGGACTGGATTGAGATGTTGCCTTCGCATTCATCTGGAACAGACTGTTTTTCAGATGTGCAACTAATCGTAAACAGAACAACAAATAGGCAGAATAAAATAAAGTTTTTCAATTGATAATATTTAGAAGAACGTTTCATAAGTTATGTTTTAACAACACAAAAGTAGGCAGACCACTATTTAGATCGATATAAACTTAGTCTGCTTTTGGTAAGCAAGCATTATAACTTACGTATTCAAAAGGTATACAGATCGCAGGTTCAATCTGATTATCAAGATAATATCTTTTATTATTGAGTAATATTTGCCCTAGTATCGATATCAATAAGGAACGCCAATAAGGATGCTTCTTTATCTAAGCCAAGTTTCTTTTTAAGACGATACCTAGCGGTTTTAACACTGTTGGGAGAAATTCCTAGTACCGATGAAATTTCTTTCAGGTTGAGGTTTAGCCTAACCAAAGCTGCCAGCCTTAGTTCTCCAGCGCTTAATTGAGTAAACTGTTGATTAAGGTTCTTAAAGAAATCTGTGTGCACATTTTCAAAATAGAGCCTGAACTCTTCCCAATCCTTGTCTACATCTTGAATTGAATCAGCCAACTTCATCAATTGATTGATTTCTCTATGTTGTGTTTTATTGAGATTGGATTTAAGTTCTTGTGCCTTCTCTTTTAAGCTATTTACCACCTCGTTTTTTCGAATGAAATTAACCGTGTAAGAGGTGAGCTCTTTATCTCTAGACGCCAATTCTTGCTCGAGCTTAGATTGTTCTAATTTGGCTTTCTGAAGGGCCAATGCAGTCATTTCCTGTTGAGAGGCATGAATTATTTTATCTTTCTTATTTCTCAGTCGCTGACTGTTGATAAACAAATAGGCTGAGATGAACAACAAGACCAGTCCAACCGCAAGGCTGATTTTCCATTTTTGGTTCAGTTTGTTTTGAGTGTTAAGTAGTTCCGACTCACTCCTTAATGTTTGAAGTTCTTTCTCTTGCACAGCAAGTTCATTCTGCTTTTCGATCTCGGCTATTCTATTGGCCATTTGCTCATTGAACAGACTATCCTTCATTGCCATATAAAGCGAGGCGAATTGATTGGCCTGTTTCCAATTACCCATTTTTTCAGCCAGCATTCTTTGGGTCTGATAGATATCTCGAAGCCATTTTTTCGATCCAACCTCCCTCGCCTTTTGTTCTCCTTGGAGTAAATATTCTTTGGCCTTCAGGTAATTACCCATTCCTAAATAAGCCTGCCCAAGATCTAAGTACCCTCTAGCCATTCCATCAGCATCATTAAGACCTTTGCTAAGATTTACAGCCTTCATTAAAAAGCTAAGTGCTTCTTGATATTCCGCTTTTGCCAAGAAAAGCTCTCCAAGCCTGTTATTAGATTCTCCAATGCCATATTCAAAACCATTGGTCTGATGAATATCGAGGGCTTTGATCAGATAGGTTAAAGCCTCATCCAAGGCGTTTGATTGGATATATATTTCACCCATCTTATTGTAGGTAGTAGCTATTCTCCCAGTTGCGTTGACCTCTTCAAAACCGCTGAGAGCCATTCGGTAGCTTTCCAAAGCTCGGTCAGGTTTCCCTTGATCTGCATAAATCAACCCAATATTCAAGTGGCAGTTTGCAATACCCTGTTGATCACTAAGCTGCTCATAAATCGTTTTGGCCTTGAGTAAATCTATCAGGCCTAATTCATAATTCCCCCTTGTCCAGTGAGCAACACCAAGTACCCTCAATGCAGAAGCTACACCTTCTTCATATCCCAAAGCTTTTGACAGTTCAAGCGCTTCTGCACCAAATTTATCTGCTTCAACTGGATCAATGATCCAATATTCGAGCCCTAATTGGTTGAGCAGCTGAACCCGAATGGTATCTTCTTTGGAATAATAGCCAAGAATGCTTTTTAGGCTGTCTACATCATTTTGAGCGCTTAACTCAAAAATCGCAGACCAGAAAAAGAGTAAATAAAATAGAACTCTACGCCAATACATTTCTCACAAACATCCAAGCCATCCAACCTGATGCGATTAGTTTTAGTAATGTTCCAACCAAAAAACCAATAAAAGAACCAAAAGCTGATCTTAAGGCTGCTTCATTGGTTGCTTTTCCCGTACTCATTTCTCCAATAAAAGCACCAACAAAAGGACCGATGATGATGCCAAATGGTGGAAAGAAAAACAGCCCGACCACCAGCCCAATGGTGCTGCCCCAAACACCTTTTTTAGTACCTCCAAACTTCTTTGTTCCATAAATAGGCACAATGTAATCTAGGGCCGTAACAACAGCGGTTATGAGTGCCCATGTCCAAAGGGTTTCTGAATCGAAAGGAGATTTCTCTGTCCACTCCAGCAAGAGCAAGGAAAAAAAGCTGATTGGTGGCCCAGGAACAATGGGGAGAAAGCATCCTAAGATGCCTATCACCATACAAGCCAAGCCAAGAATTACCAAAATTATGTCCATAAAGAATGTTTTTGACCGATATTTAAGCGTGTGACAAGCGCAATTTAAAAAATGAACATCAATTCACAGCTTTTTAAAGAACATAGCAAAGAAAACAAGGATGCTATTGTGGATTATCTCTTGGATCATCCTGCTGAGATTGATGAGCTGATGGCGATATTTTTTGGAGGAGATATTATGCTCACGCAGAGAGCAGCTTGGGTAGTTGGTACCATTGGCGAGTTAGAGCCAAAACTAATTGCTCCTTATTTCCCTGAAATGATTTCTCTCATGCGAAAGAAAGATTGCACAGATGCTGTGATGCGAAATTCATTGAGGGTATTGCAATACCAAAGAGTTAATGAAGACTTATGGGGGGAACTGTATGACCTGTGCATTAATGTACTTATAGACAATAAAATGCCTGTAGCCATTAAAGTTTTTGCCATGACAACAGCCTATAACATTGTAGAGGAACTGCCTGAACTTAAAAATGAATTGCAGATTGCTATCGAAGAGTTACTCCCAGATGGCACACCAGGTATAAAAAGTAGAGGGCAAAAAATACTGAATGCCCTCTCTAAACTTTAATTATTTCTCTACCGAATATTTGGCCTTGACTAGGTCGGGGAATGTCTTTTTGAATTTCTTCACTTTAGGAACTGCCACATTAATGATGTATGGATTTCCAGGATTCAATTCGTAATAGTTCTGATGATAGTCTTCGGCTAACCAAAATTTTGTGTAAGCCTCAACACCAGTAACTATCTTCCTATCATACTTGCCAGAGGCATTGAGCTTAGCAATAATCGAATCAGTTGCTTTCTTTTGCGCCTCATTATGATAGTACACCACTGGCCTGTATTGGGCTCCAATATCTGGTCCTTGCCCGTTGGCTTGAATAGGGTTATGAGCTACGAAGAAGATATCTAATAGTTGCTGATAGCTTATCACCTCAGGATCATAATAGATCTGAATAGCCTCCGCATGGGTGGTTTCACCATAACTTACTTGATAATAGGTTGGGTTTTCTTCCTTTCCTCCGGTATATCCAGAGACTACATCTTTCACTCCTTCTACCCTTTCGAAAACTGCTTCGGTGCACCAAAAACAGCCTCCTGCAAAAGTGGCCACTTCCGTTCCTTCTTGGATGTTCGACAGTTCGACTGCCGTAGAACCCTCACCAGTGGTACATGAATTCACAGATAGGTTAAGCAGTAGTGAAACTAATATTGTATATAAACTTTGCATATTCCTTTAAATGTTCGTTGGCATAACGCACTTGTACAGCGAAAGGTTTTATAGGAAGTCGGCTAGCCTACTTT
This sequence comes from uncultured Roseivirgaceae bacterium, assembly GCA_964350505.1. Classification (GTDB taxonomy): domain Bacteria; phylum Bacteroidota; class Bacteroidia; order Cytophagales; family Cyclobacteriaceae; genus Roseivirga. Next base: position 20,074 of record CAYGKL010000016.1, read on the forward strand.
TCAAGTCGGCAGGAGAATAGTTTACAGACTTGAGGGTTTTGTTATCAGGTGTTCTATAGACTAAGAAATGACCGTCAGATTCTTCTACATAGCTTTCGGTACCATCTTTTTCCTGATAGAATTTTTGGGTAGCTATGGCCTCTTCCATGGTCTTACAGGTCTTGCTCATGTTTGAACGTTGTACTTCATCGAATAGCTCTTTGAATTTATCCCCAAGTCCAAATTCCAAAATAGCTCCACTGAGTACGTATTGAATATCGCAAAGGGCATCTGCTACCTCCACCAAATCGTTATCGGCAATGGCTTCTTCTAATTCCTTCAATTCTTCTGCAATAAGGGCAACTCTCAATTTACACCTGTCTGCAGAAGGTATTTGAGGTTGAGGCTGGATAGGATGCTTGAATGTTTTGTGAAATTCAGCTACGCTGTTGAGTGCTTTTGGTTCTTCCATAATTCAAAAAAAAGGCCTGAAATTTAGTTTCAGGCCAATGTTAAGCAATTATTTCTTTTGACTGAATTAGTTGTCGTCTTTTTTGAACTTCGGAGGTGCTTCACCCTTTGGCACAAAGATGAGCGCATCTGAATTGATGCAATATCTCAATCCTGTTGGTTCTGGGCCATCTTCAAAAACGTGACCTAGGTGTGAACCACTCTTGCTATCTACAACCTCCCAACGTACCATACCAAACGAAGTGTCTTTTACAAGTTTAACAGCACTGTCATTGACTGGCTTCCAGAATGCTGGCCAGCCAGAATATGAATTATACTTAGTTTCAGAAGAGAATACTGGCTGCATTGATGCTGCTGAATAGTAAGTTCCTTCTTCATAGAACTTGTCGTATTTCGCATGAATTCGCTCAGTACCTTTTTCTCTTAGAATATAATATTGTTGAGGTGTAAGTCTTTTCCTCCATTCTTCCTCTGAGAGTTGGATTTCGTATTTCTCATCCTCTCCAACCTTCTTCGGGCCTTTTTGGCCTTGTTGATCTGGAGCGAAATTGGTTTTAGCCGCAAAAATGCTTGTGAATAAAATGATTACTAAGCCTGCTATTAGAATAACCTTACTTTTCATAAACTACTATTTTCAATGGTAACTGGATGAACGTAAAAATAGTTTGGACAGATTTAGAAAATCAAGAGAATTGTCTTCCAAGTGATGCTTTAGTATAGAATTGTCCAGAATCATCCTTGTGTGAATTTAACTCTACTGGATGAAAATGTATAGTTGGCACTTTCTTCTTCTTCCATGGAGCTAACACCCCCATTGCTTTTTTAGCACGCTGGTCTGATTTGTGATGAGATTGAGCATGCAAAGGCTTGTCTTTGTCGTATAACACAACTGAACAACCACCTGGCTTTAAAATCCTTTTTAACTCGTGATACGCAGTTGCTTGATCTGTTTTATCGTACTCATTGATATAATCGAAAGAAAACAGAGCATCTATAGAACTCTCATTGAAAGGAAGATTAGCGATATCACAAAGCACTAGTAATGTTCCTTCCTTCAGGTCTTTTCTAATGGCATTTAGTCTTGCAAAGGAGAAATCTATATGGAGATAATGATTGAAATCGGTATTGAATACGAGGTTGTGAAGTGCATCTACATCGTGGGTCACGGCACTCATAAAGCACTCGCCTGACTTAGGTAGTAATGTCTTTAACTCCAACAGCTGCTCATTAGACAATGGCTGACTATGCACCTCCTTCATCTGAGCATCAGTGCTTTTCCCTTTTCTTAGAGATGGATATTGAGCATAAAAGTCTTCAACCAATCTCTCAGGAACTCTTAAATATGGATTTTTTGTCCTGTTTTTGGGTGATATGGCTGTATCCTTTTTCAACATAAGGATATCGTCTACCACAGGGAAAATGTGTAAATGATTATCAGTGGTGTAAGCAGCCTTGAGTTTGATATCGACAGGAATACCAACATGAAAATAAAGCTCTCCTGTAGAACACTTATCATTAGCTATTGCCAACTCAGCCTTAGACATAGGTCTTAATGGCTTATTATTGAATGGGCATAAAAAAAGATTATTTTCCTCTCTATCTCTCACGGTGTTGACTTACGTAGTTATTGTACATGTTGGATGACAATAACCCTACCATTCCTCAAAAACAATCAAATGTGGCTAAAAAAGGGCATCATTCAAAATAAATGAATCCCAAATTGGGAAAGGTTGGCTAAAAAAACCTGAGAGTACGGTTTTTATTTCTTCATTAAAAAAGGACTCTTACTTGCCCTAAGAGCGCTTGAGTACATCAGTTCTTTACTTACTTCACCCAAGTTATTCACATAATTTCTTAACCTAGCAGTGGTTTCTGCTGAACGTTTCTGAATTTGCTCTTCAGCATATTTACGAATCATTCCTCCGATTTCTTTCGATTTTTTCATGCCTTTTTAGATATTATTTTAACTAATTGTTTTAATAAAGACTCTCAAAGTGCCAGTTTAGATGAGTTATTATAGATACGAATCTTTAGAGATTCAGTTATTGAGTCTGTGTTACTAAATATACAATTATCATTAGTTCAACCCCATCAAAATTTTGATCAAAGGTTTACAATCTGTCTCTTGTCTTTGAATTGACGGATTATACTTTGGACATCTGGTGTTTCAGGATATAAATTGATGATATCTTTTATTTCTTCAAGCGAAGTGAATTTCGCAGTCGACTCTGCAAAACCAAAGCCTTGATATCGACCATTTTCAATCAATACTACAGATGCCTCTTCCGTATCTCGTCCCTTTCCAATTAAACAGAAAGAATCTATGGGTAATGTTAAACTTGACACGGCTGTTTTGAATCTAGTTGCCAACTCTTTGGAATCTGTCTCATCGAAACTGTAACCATAATAGTTTAAAAGAGAATCAGGCAAACTACAATGCTCTGGATGTAGCTGATGTTCCTTCACAAACTGGATAAGAAAACTCCGTGCTTTATCGAAAGAAGGAAAAGATTGAATTGGCTTTAAACCCTTCTGCACTTTACCAATAGCTATTCTATTCACCCCAGATCCATCTACATAATGGTATAGACCAAACTTTGGGGTAGGAAATTTCTGCGCTTTGTTAAACTGTGGAAAGAGCCTTTTTATCTCATAAGACTCTTTCAAAAAAGCAATTAACTCATCTCCACAAACTTCAAAAGTGACATCATGAATGCTATCTTTCAGTTTTTGTTTGAAGATGACATCTGTACTCGAAAAGTGATTTCGAACTCTTCTTTTAATATTATTCGCCTTCCCCACATATAAAACTTTCCCATGTTCATTATGAAAGTAATAGATGCCGGTTGCCTCTGGCAGTTTCTCAAAGACTTCTCTATTCAAGTTAGGTGGCAAGTCCGATTCCTTATTTGCCTTCTTGAGAAAGAATTCAATTTCGCCAGTTTCACTCTCAAGGATTAAATCCATTAATTCAGCAGTAGCTCGAGCGTCCCCCATGGCTCGGTGTCTTGCTGCATTCTTTATGTTGAAATGGTCAGCAAGCCGGCCCAAGCTGTAAGATTTAAGACCAGGAAATATTTTTCTACTCAACCTAACAGTGCACAACTTTGGTAAACTGAAGTTGGCGCCTAGGTCTTGAAATTCTTTTTTGATGAATGAATAGTCGAAATTGACATTATGGGCTACAAAAACATTGCCTTCAAGCATCTGATGAATCTCCTTGGCTACCTCAAAAAACTTTGGCGCATCTTCCACCATTTCATTTGAAATACCCGTTAAAGCAGTGATATTCATCGGAATGTATGCCTCTGGATTGAGCAATGTTTGGTATTCGTCCACTACCCTTTTACCATCATGAATGATGATAGCAATCTCAGTGATTTTGCCATGGGCAGCAGAACTACCAGTTGTCTCTATATCCACAATCGCGTACATGGAATTAAATTAAAGAACTATTCGTATTTTATGCCAATATGAATCAAAAATGGGTTAAAAAAGCTTCGGGTGAAGTAGTAGAATTCGATCAATCTAAATTTCGTCAATCTCTTTTCAACTCAGGAGCTTCAGATGAACTGATCAATCAGATCCAGCATAATATCGAATCTGAATTGGGTGAAACCACTTCAACAAGGCAGATTTATAAGAAAGCCTATCGACTTCTCCGTTCCTCTTCACGAAAGCTAGCGGGGAAATATAAACTCAAAAATGCGATTTTAGAACTCGGACCATCTGGTTACCCATTTGAAAGTTTCATCGGTAAGCTTTTCGAATTTCAAGGTTTTAAAGTTCAGGTAGGTATTGATGTGGAAGGCAAGTGCTTAACTCATGAAGTTGATTTGATGGCCAAGAGCGATGACAACCTACTTATTGGGGAGTGTAAACACCATGGAAACCCAGGTTACAAATCCGACATAAAAGTTCCGCTTTATGTTCATTCAAGATTCAATGACATTGTGAATGGACTAAAAGAGAAAGGTGATGATAGTAAGCACGAATGTTGGGTAATTACCAATACCCGCTTTACTACAGATGCTGAGAAGTATGCACAGTGCTATGGCATAAAACTATTAGCTTGGGATTATCCCAATAAAGGAAATCTTAGAGAAAGGATCGAGTTAGCTGGCTTATACCCTGTTACTTGTCTTCATAGCTTATCGAAACGAGAAAAAGCCCTTCTATTAGAAGAAGACATTATACTGTGTCAACAGCTGCTGAATAACCCTGATCTACTTGGCCCAATAGACACACGAAAGCATACTCAAATTCTGAATGAATCGAGAAACCTGTGCAGCAGCTAGGGCTAGTTTCTGAATATTTTAATGATAAAGCTTAGCACAACCACCAAAATACAACCAAAGGCATTGTACCATAAGAAGCCCATTGTAAAAGGACCAGCTATTCCTTCAAGGTTTAAATAGTGAACGAGTATAACGATGATCTGACTTAAAATAGCTGCAAAAAACACAGCATCACTCTTTACAGACTTAAAGAAGAAAGCCACTACAAAGATGCCAAGCACTATCGGATAGAATAGAGAACCAATGAGGTTCACCGCTTGAATTAGGTTTTCAAACAAACTCAGGGTTGAAGCGAAAATGATAGCCAATATTCCCCATGCCAGTGTGAATAGTTTGGAATTTCTTAAATAGGTCGCATCAGTCGCATTTTTGTTGATCGTGCGCTTATAGAAGTCAATGGTTGTGGTAGAGCCTAATGCATTTAATTCTGAAGAGGTGGAAGACATGGCCGCAGAAAATATAACAGCAAACAATAGCCCCACAATACCTACAGGCATTGTACTCATCACAAAGTTCATGAAGATATAATCCTTGTCATTGGTCTCCCTTTCTGGTAATGCCTGGTTGATGATCTCTTTCGCACTATTCCTTATCTCATCAGATTCGGTCTGAAGCCTATTCAACTCATGACGAGTTGTTTCGATCATCGTTTCGTTATTGGATTTGACCGCTTCATTGAGGTCGTTAACCAAGGCCAACTTCTCATCGAAAAGCACTTGATAAGAAGCTTCCATATCTAAAAAATCTTGACCGAATTCCTCATTAGCGATGACCTCTTCCCTTACAGGCTCATTAAAGAAGATTGGTGGTTGGTTATACTGATAATAGACAAATACCATAACCCCAATAAACAGTATAATAAACTGCATTGGCACCTTAAGCAAACCATTCATCATTAGCCCCATACGACTTTCCCTGAGCGTTTTACCAGATAAATAACGCTGAACTTGAGACTGATCTGTACCGAAATAAGAAAGGAAAAGAAATACTGCTCCAGTCATTCCTGACCAAAAACTATAGCGATTTTCTAAGTCAAAATCGAAGTTAACAATGTTCAACTTCCCCATTTTACCCGCAACATGTAGGGCATCTTTAAAGCCCACGCCATCAGGCAAAGACATAATGACCAAAATACCTGCGATCACCATTCCCCCCATCATTACAGCCATTTGCTGTTTCTGTGTTTGTGTAACCGCTTTGGTTCCTCCTGAAACGGTATATAAAATCACGAGTACGCCAATAACAATGGTTGTTAGCTGCAATGGCCAGCCGAGTAATGCTGAAAGAATAATTGAAGGAGCATAGATGGTTATACCTGCGGCTAGTCCTCGTTGAATAAGAAAAATAAATGCTGCCAACATTCGAGTTTTTAGATCAAACCTTCCTTCTAGGTATTCATAAGCGGTATAAATCTTTGCCTTATAGTAAAGTGGAAGAAAGAAGATTGAAATTATAATCATGGCTACAGGAAGGCCAAAATAGAATTGCACAAACCCCATTCCATCAGTATACGCCTGACCGGGTGTTGAAAGGAAAGTAATGGCACTGGCTTGGGTTGCCATTATGGAGAGTCCAATAAGCCACCACTTACTATCATTACCTCCTCTGAGGTAGCCATCCATACTTTGCTCACCCCTGGTTTTCCAAATGCCGTATGCTACTATAAAAATAAGCGTACCGAAAAGTACAATCCAATCAATGGTGCTCATGAATAACTAATGGTAAGAAGGTAAAACAATGCAATACAAACGACTAATACGGCCATAACAAAGCCATAAACACCTGTCCAGCCTTTGAAAAATAGAAACCTTACCTTTTCCTCTTCAGGTTCTTTTTCTGTCATTGCTTTTTGTTTTCTAAGGATTTTACGTTGGCAGATTTTGGTTTGTCTTGGCCTAAAGAAATCATATTGGTAAAAAGTCTGAAGGCACCTGGCACACCTGCAGGCAACTCGCGGAACCACGAATAACCGCTATATACAAAATAGCCCTCACCATATTTGGTCACTAATAAACCACCATTCTTAGGCGTCTCTCCCGGGTCGTTTGAAGATAAAATCGGTGTATACTTTTCATTCCACTCATTAGGGAAATACAAACCTCTTTCTTGCACCCAACCCTCAAAATCTTTTTCGGTAATTTTATTCGGACCATTAATCACTGGATGATCTTTGGCTAAGATCCTTACTTCAGCTTCTTCCACTGTTACTCGATCTCTCGATATGCTGAATTCATAAGGACCAATAGCTGGCTGGTCTCGCATAGATGTGTTGTATTGAGTAATCACTGTTCCGCCTGACTCAACAAACTTCATTAGTTCAGGTTGGATGAAATTCATTCGCTCTATTGTATTATAGGCTCTAATTCCGACAATTACTGCATCATAATTCTGAAGTGATGCAGCTGTGATTTTTTCTGGGTCAAGAATATCTACAGTATATCCAACCTGTTCTAAGCTAGCCGGTATATCATCTCCAGAGCCCATCACATATCCTATGTATTGACCTTTCTTTTGCAAGTCTACTCTCACAATTTTCACCTCACTTTTAGGGAAAATAGTTTGAAGAGGAATGTGAGGGTAATCGATAACTTTCAATGATCTATCATAAGCCTTACCGTTATAAGTGGCTTCTACCGTCATGTATGCTTCTGAAGGTTCTTTTGGAGGAAGAATCTTCAATTGAAAGCGCTGCTCATCTCCTTTATTAGGCAATTCGTATTTGATATTGTTTTCACTGGCCTGCCAACCTTTAGGTAATTTCAAATTGATGACTCCGCTTACATTGTCTTTTCCTGCCTTAACTAAGACCTCAACAGGTTTTGCTTCATTGTCTGCAAACATGATAACATTGGCATCCATAGCAACGAAAACTGGTGGAGTAATTACAAATGGACTGTAGACCTCTCCATCTACCCTATCATTTTCCTTATAGATAATCGGTGTAGTCATTTCAAAGTCATAGCCCTCAATCTCAAACTTCCATAATAATTCCATTGCAGCTGGATTCTCTGCCAAGCCTCTCATTTTTTGGTCCGCCACTTTATACATGCCCAATTCTCCTTCTTCTTTCAACCAATAAGGCTGACTTAATTCATTGGTGGCTGGAAAATCAGCCTTTAAGTTATTGAGCTTGTTATTCAGAAGGTTCATTTGAGTTCCCATTTCAACCTTAGAACCTATTAATTGACTGCCGGTGAAAGTAACATTCAAGTCAGATCTATTGATCATTTCAAGGTTTAGCTGAATGTATTCATTTGGCGTTTTAGTTCGCTCATCAGCTCTTGCTTCAAAGTATAAACCCAAAGCACCCTTAATTACCAGATCGAGTTCCTTCAGCTTAACAGACTTCCAATACTCGTTATTCAAAGTGAGGAGCTTCTTTCTTGCTTCTAATAAAGTTGGCACCACTTTGGCTGGCTCTTCCATTGCAAACTCAGCATTGGCTTTAGCTATCAGTTGACCAATTTCCGCACCACCATCAATTCTAGACCAGGACTGATCGATGTTAGCGAAAATATCTCCTTTCGGTAGGTCACCTTTCCAGTACCTCAGGTATTCCTTGGATTCTCCCCTTCTTCCTGTACTTCCAAAGCCTTGAGATTTATGCTGGCTTCGGCTTAAGGCTGAAATTTCATCATAAGAAAGGCCAAGTAATTCATTGTAAGCACCCAAGTCTAATTCAAAATAGCCTTGTTCGTTGGCATGTTCTGAGGTGAAATCTCCTCCAAAATTGTAGGTATTCCAATAAAGTGTTTTGGGTTGCCAGGTCTGAACATAATTGAGTTGCTCAGGATAAACAGAGGGATCTGCTGCTTTATCGAAGGCTTCTTGAGCCAATATTGCTGAAGCGGTATGATGCCCATGCATTCTTCCACTATTGTCTCTTGCTGTATCGAAGCGAGTAATGATTACATCAGGCTTGAATCGTCTGATATTCCAAATTACATCTGCCAATACATCTTCTTTATCCCAGATATTGAATGTTTCATCAGGATCTTTAGAAAAGCCAAAATCATTGGCTCGTGTAAAATACTGTTCACCTCCATCTGTTCTTCTGGCTGCCAACAATTCTTGAGTTCTGATAATGCCCAAGTATTCTCTAATTTCAGTACCTACAAGGTTTTGTCCACCATCACCCCTTGTCATTGCTAAATAGGCCGTACGCAAGTTCTCTTCATTGGCCATATAGGCAATTAGCCGAGTGTTTTCATCATCAGGATGTGCGGCCAGATACATGACAGTCCCTAGAACTTCAAGCTTATTAAGGGCTTGTTTAATTTCGGCTGCATTAGGCTTTTGAGGAGCCTGAGCAAAAAGTTGTGAGTAAAAACAAAGAATAATGAGTCCGCAAAAAATGCGTTTAACTAGTCCCATAGGTTTTAGAGTTGATGGGTTGATGTACAAAGGCGAATATAGGAAGTTAAAAAAAATCCACCGCTGAGACTTTTTTCAGCGGTGGATAATTGATTCGTTTAGGATTAAAGTGATGCCAAAGCAGCCTCATAGTTAGGCTCCTGACCAACTTCAGGTACTTGTTCTGTGTACTTTACTTTACCTTCTGCATCTAGCACAATGATTACTCTCGAGTCAAGTTCTGCAAATGCGCCATCAACAATCTTTAAGCCCATATCTTCTGCAAACTGAGGTACTTTGAAATCTGAAGCTACCACAACATTTTCAATACCTTCAGCCCCGCAAAACCTGTTCAAAGCGAATGGCAGATCTTTCGAAATGCAAAGGACAGCGGTGTTTTCCATATTTGCAGCTTCTTTATTGAAGGTTCTTACAGAAGTAGCACATACCGAAGTATCTACACTTGGGAATACATTCAGAATGAGGTTTTTACCATTAAAGTCGTTTAGACTCACCGGAGACATATCATTCTTTGTGAAAGTATAGTTTTCAAGCTTTGTACCTATTGCTGGTAGCGTTCCGTTTGTATGGGTTTCAGTACCACCCAGAGTTATTTTTGCCATGATTAATTTTTGATTAAAGTTATGCCAAACCAACTTGGCTTTCGTGAAATATGTTCAAAAAAAGAGGGCTATCCAAACTGGACAGCCCTCCGGTCAAAACTCAAAACAACATTTATCTTCTGAAGTAGACTGTGTTACAGAAATCTACAAGTCTAGAATTATCTAGTATATCTTCAACAGTATAACTCAATGCGAGGTCTCCAAATTCCATTCGACCTGTGCCTTGAATAACATATCCCTCTACTACTTGTCTTGGAATAGTTAGCCTATCACCAAAAACCTCAGCATATATTTCAATATCTACCCCATAGAAATTTCTTATGAATATGGCATTTCCATAAGGATCGGAATCCTTCAAGATTCTAACATTATACTCTGTGAGTAGATCGAAAGTCTCACTGTATTCTTCTACGTTAAATCTGCCTGTGAAATTATCTCTTGGATCGAATGGTACCTCTATGACTACTACATCACAACTGGCGAATAAGACTAAGACCGATAATATGAATAAACCCTTTTTCATGTTGACCTCCTTTTGGTTGTTGACGCAAAGCCTTATTTCCAAAATGATGCCAAAAACGATTCAATAAAAAAGGCCTCCGAGTTAGGAGGCCTTCTATCTATTGATTATCAGGTAGTTATTAAGCTATATTAGTATAAACAGCTTGAACATCATCATCCTCATCCAGTCGATCTAGCAACTTTTCAATGTCTTCTAACTGCTCATCGGAGAATTCAACTGGAGTAGTTGCAAATCTTTTCAATGCGGCATTTTTCACATCTATGGACAAGCCTTCCAAAGCTGTTTGCAAAGAACCAAAGTGAGTATAATCTCCGTAGGCAACCACTGTAGTGGTCTCTTCCTCCTCGTAAGTATGCTCATCTATTTCTTCCAAACCTGCGTCTATCAATTCTAGCTCAAGTTCTTCTAAGTCCATCCCCTCTGTCTTTTCAAATTCAAATACAGCTTTTCGGCTGAACATAAATTCCAAAGAACCATTTGGTACCAAAGAACCATCTGCCTTATTGAAATAGGATTTTACATTGGCCACTGTACGGTTAACATTATCGGTAGCGCATTCAATGAAAATCAAAACACCATGAGGGCCTTTGCCTTCGTAATTCATTTCTACGAATGCTTCAACATCCTTACTCGTTGCTCTTTTGATTGCACCTTCGATGTTGTCCTTAGGCATGTTCTGAGCCTTAGCATTTTGAATGGCTGTTCGCAAGGCTGCATTCATATCTGGGTCAGGACCTCCCTCTTTGGCTGCCATTGTAATGGCCTTACCTAGTTTTGGAAAAACACGGGACATCATTCCCCAACGTTTCATTTTTCTACCCTTACGGAATTCAAATGCTCTACCCATATCTATATGTTTTAAAACGGTGCAAAAATAATAAGACTTGGCAATTGCCAATCGTAGTCCTAAATATTTTCTTCAGGTTATTTCGGAGTAATGCTAGTAACGATCAGCGTGCTTGTGATAGCAATCATGATGGCTGCTTGAATTTCACGAATGCTTTTGTTGATGATTTGACTGACCTTCATGTCTTTAGTTACTTCCTTAATCTTTTCACTAATGGCCTTATAGTCTTCTTTATCTCTAAAGGCTTCTTTGGTAAGGTCTGTGGAATCAATTAAGCTTAGCAGCATTACATCATGTGGGTCGATTGAGGTATGCTCACTGATGACATTATCGAGCCTTTTTCGCACTTTATTTTCTGGCGTAAGGTCGGAAGTTGGGTATTTTTCATTCGGTATAATCCAGAGGATTTTATGCTCTTCCTTCTTCAAAATACCTTTATTGATTAATCTTTGAAGTGTATCGTTCTTGATATCGCTTGCCTTCTTGGCCAAAACCTCTATAGATTTTTTTAAAGTTGGCTGCTCCTGATCTCTAATCACATCAATCATCTTATTCATGGCCATTTCAGGTTCATAGCTTTTATCACTAAGAACCAGCTTTTCACCTTCAACTGTAATTTTACCTCTGAGCGCTAATTCCAATAAAACTGCTCCAGCAAATCCAAAATGGAGCCGGGTTGAATCAATTACAAACTTTCCTTTTTCATCATCTAGAGCTAATAGCAGATATTCCTCCAGTAAATTCAATTTAATGACCATTCAAATGAGTTTTTGAGTTAATGAACCGAAGGTACATAATTCAATAGAAATTGCCTTTAGCAAGCTAAGCTTGATTCAACTTTTCAAAAATTAAAAACTAGATGATCGTACTCATCCCCGCTCTGATGTTAGTTTGAGCACATGACTCTTCACCATCTAAAATACAGTTAGCAATATAGTCACCTACTCTATCCGTACCATAGCTTTCCCCTTTGGTCAAATCTGAAGTGACCATACCATTGCGCAGCGATGAAGCTACGGCTTGTCTTACTTCAATGGCTTCATTTATAAGATTCAGGTGATCTAGCATCATGGCAGCAGAAAGAATTGTTGCCAATGGATTGGCAATATTTTTCCCGGTTGCTTGCGGGTAAGAACCGTGGATCGGCTCAAACATGGCCGTTTTATCGCCAACCGATGCAGAAGGTAATAAACCCATTGAGCCACCAATAACTGAAGCTTCATCTGAAATAATATCTCCGAACATATTCTCAGTTAGGATTACATCGAACTGTCTTGGGTTTTGGATCATTTGCATGGCCGCATTGTCAACGAACATACAGTCTAGGTTAACAGAAGGGTATTCTTCAGCTATGGACGTCACCCTTTCTCTCCAAAGCCTAGAGGTTTCTAACACATTGGCCTTGTCTACTAATGTCACATGTTTTTTTCTGTTTTCTGCGGCTTTAAATGCTAAATGAGCAATACGATCTATTTCATAATTAGAATAAGTACAGTGGTCGTAAGCGCCATCTTCAGTTCTTCCTTTTTCTCCGAAATAAATACCACCTGTTAGCTCTCTGTAGACCACAATATCTACCCCTTTGATTTTCTCTGTTTTCAAAGGCGACATGTGCAGAAGACTTTCGTAAGCTGTTACAGGACGAATATTTGCATACAAGCCAAGGCTTTTTCTCAGCTTCAGAAGTCCTTGCTCTGGGCGCACTTTAGCTTTAGGGTCATTATCATATTTAGGGTGACCTATTGCTCCGAACAAAAATGCATCTGACTGCTCACAAACCTTAAGCGTTTCGTCAGGTAAGGGTTCACCCGTTTTATCTATGGCTATAGCTCCTACATCGCCATAAGCATAGTTGAATGTATGGCCGTACTTTTCAGCAATGGCATTCAAAACTTTGATAGCCTCAGCTACTACTTCAGGTCCAATTCCATCACCAGGAAGTACCCCAATATTTTTCTTCACTCCCATATTAAACTACAATTGAAGCGGCTTCATAAGCCTTTATTTCATCCTTAATATTTACCAAATAATCTATATCGTCATAACCATTTATCAGGCATTCCTTTTTGTAGGAATTGACTTCAAAACTTTCAGATTTACCATTGAAGCTAATAGACTGTTCCTCTAAGTTAACTGTGATTTCTGTTGCCGAATTTGCTTTGATAGCTGACAAAAGATCTTTCAAAAAAGCATCAGAAACCTGCACTGGAAGCAGCCCATTGTTTAAGGCATTACCCTTAAATATATCTGCAAAAAAGCTTGAAACCACCACTTTAAAGCCATAATCTACCAAAGACCAAGCAGCATGCTCTCTTGAAGAACCACAACCGAAGTTTTTACCAGCCACTAAAATCTGACCCGAATATGTCGGGTCGTTCAGCACAAAATCTGCTCTTGGTTCAGCACCTTTTACATATCTCCAATCTCTGAAGAGGTTTTCTCCAAAACCTTCTCTGGAAGTAGCTTTGAGAAATCTTGCAGGAATAATCTGATCAGTATCAACATCCTCATTAGGAAGCGGAACAGCTGTTGATGTTACTTTAACGAACTTCTCCATTTCAATTCAGGTATTTAGTAATGTCTACAATCTTTCCTTCGATAGCCGTTACAGCAGCCACTAAAGGGCTTGCTAATAATGTTCTAGCCCCAGGCCCTTGTCTTCCTTCAAAATTTCTATTGGAGGTAGAGACGCAATAAGCACCTGCTGGCACCTTATCTTCATTCATTCCTAAACAGGCGCTACACCCCGGCTCTCTCAGTTCAAAACCAGCTGAGGCTAAGATTTTGTCTAAGCCTTCTGCCTTGGCTTGCTTTTCCACTTGTTTAGAACCTGGAACAATCATGGCATTTACATTGGCTGCCTTCGTTTTACCTTTCACAAAGTCTGCTACTACACGTAGGTCTTCAATTCTTGAATTGGTGCAACTACCGATGAATACATAGTCAATTGGTTTGCCCAAAAGGCTTTCACCTGCTTCGAAGCCCATGTATTTCAATGATTTTGTGTAGCTATCTGATTCTGCTAAATTCTGAGGAATATTTCCAGTTATTTTCACCCCCATTCCAGGATTGGTGCCATAGGTAATCATGGGTTCAATATCTGATGCCTCGTAGTGATATTCCTTATCAAAAATTGCTTTGTCATCAGAATAAAGGGTTTTCCAATAATTCAGTGCCTTACCCCAATCTGCTCCTTTTGGAGTGAATTCTCTTCCTTTCACATATTCGAAAGTCGTTTCATCAGGAGCAATCATTCCACCCCTAGCTCCCATTTCAATGCTCATATTGCAAATGGTCATTCTAGCCTCCATGGAAAGTGCACGAATCGCAGAGCCAGCATACTCAATAAAGTAGCCAGTTCCACCAGCAGCGGTAAGTTGAGCGATGATATACAGTATTACATCTTTAGCTGAAACTCCTTTGTTTAGCACTCCATCCACAGTAATGCGCATAGTTTTAGGCTTTGATTGCATGAGGCATTGACTGGCCATCACCTGCGCTACCTGACTTGTGCCTATACCAAATGCGATAGCTCCAAAGGCGCCATGAGTAGAGGTATGCGAGTCGCCACAAACCAGTGTTCTTCCAGGTAGGGTAATCCCTAATTCAGGTCCAATAACATGGACAATTCCTTGAAAAGGATGACCAAGGCCATATAGTGTTATATTATTCTTAGCGCAATTTGCCAGGAGAGTATCTACCTGATGTCTGGAAAGTGCTTCCTGTATAGGCAGGTGTTGATCTTTTGTGGGTACGTTATGATCTGGTGTTGCCACCATTTGATCTTTTCTAAATATTTCTAGACCACGGCTTTCTAACTCTGAAAACGCTTGCGGACTTGTTACTTCGTGAATTAAATGTCTGTCTATGTATAAGACATCTATACCACCTTCAAGGCTTTTGACCACATGAGCATCCCAAACCTTGTCGAAGAGTGTTTTAGCCATATTAAACCGCTACTTTATGTTTATACTCTGCAATTTGGTGCAAATCTTCATCTTGCACTTCTTTTTTCTCGTCAGCTACTTTTAAGAATCGAGGATAAACCACATCCAACTCATCCCTAGTTAATTCATAACCCAAATTTTTAAGACAATAGGCCAATGCTGCTCTCCCGCTTCTGGCGGTAAGAATGATGGAAGAATGATCTACACCAACATCTAATGGATTGATGATTTCGTAAGTCTCTCTATTTTTAATGACTCCGTCTTGATGAATTCCTGATGAGTGAGCAAAAGCATTTGCACCAACTATAGCCTTGTTCGGCTGAACCGGAACACGCATAGTTTCTGACACATATTTTGAGATAGCATTGAGCTGCTGAGTCTTTATATTGGTGTATTTGTTCAAGTCTGGATGCTGCCTGAGCACCAACACAACTTCTTCGAGGGCTGTATTCCCAGCTCTTTCACCAATACCATTGATGGTACACTCAATTTGAGTCGCTCCATTGATTACCCCTGCTATTGAATTGGCGGTAGCCATTCCCAAGTCGTTATGACAATGGGTTGAAAGCGTG
Organism: uncultured Roseivirgaceae bacterium; assembly: GCA_964350505.1. Taxonomy (GTDB): domain Bacteria; phylum Bacteroidota; class Bacteroidia; order Cytophagales; family Cyclobacteriaceae; genus Roseivirga. The sequence goes on from CAYGKL010000016.1 coordinate 35,687, forward strand.
ACATTATGAACACCCTTTACATTTTCTTTTAGAAACCTGATTTTCGCACCGTATTCTTCGGGTAAGCAATAGCCTGTTGTATCTGGAATATTCAAAACAGTAGCCCCCGCTTTTACAGCTTGTTCGCAGATATAAGCTAAGAACTCGTTATCTGTTCTTCCTGCATCTTCTGCATAGAACTCCACATCTTCTACATATTTTTTAGCGAGTGAAACAGCGGCAATAGCTCTTTCTACCACCTTTTCTCTTGTGGTTCTGAGTTTATGTAGAATATGAGACTCAGAAGTTCCGATTCCTGTGTGGATTCTCGGCCTTTTGGCTTTTTTAAGTGACTCAGCAGCAGTAATGATATCATTTTCAACTGCTCGACTCAAGCCACAAACCGTTGCATACTTGATCACTTCTGAAATAGCTACCACAGAACCAAAGTCTCCTGGACTTGATATAGGGAAGCCTGCTTCAATAACATCTACTCCAAGCGCTTCTAGCCTTTTGGCAACATCTACCTTCTCTGCCGTATTCAATTTACATCCAGGAACCTGCTCTCCATCTCTTAGCGTGGTATCGAAGATTTGTATTTTTTGTTGATCCATCGTTTATTTGATCTCAGTTCTTTGCTTCAATTCGTACTTTTTCTCTAAGATTGAAGTTAGATATCCGAACAACCTAGACCATGTTAGAAGGCTTCACTTCTACTATTTCTAATTCGGTTATATTTAAATTATAATTCTGTAAATCAACACTTTATACACTATTGAATTACAATGGCCAAGGCAAAGAACGATGCACTATTCTCGCTTATTAAATCTCTGACCCAAACAGAGAAAAGGCATTTTAAACTTTTTGTAAAGCGAAGTGGGAATACTGATGAAGTGAAATTCATTAAGTTATTCGATGCCATGGACAGCATGAAAAAGTATGATGATAAAGAGATTTTGAAGCGTGTACCATCCATTAAGAAAGTTCAGCTGTCAAATCAAAAGGCTCATCTCTACAGACAGATTCTTTCAAGTTTAAGGCAATATCACATTGGCCAAAACATGGATATTCAGTTGAGAGAAAACTTAGACCATGCGAAGGTGCTGTACAACAAAGGCTTCTACAAGCAAGCACTTAAAATGCTTGATAAAACAAAGGTTTTAGCCAAAGAAACAAAGCATTTCACGATCGCTCTGGAGGTAATGGAGTTCGAGAAACTAATTGAAGCTCAATACATTACTAGAAGTATAGAAAGCAGAGCCGAAACACTCTCCAATGAAGTTTTAGAGACCACAGAAATTATTAAATCAAGTCATCAATTATCAAATTTAACCCTGAATCTATATAGCCTATTCTTAAAGCAAGGCTATGCTAAAAATCAGAAGGAATTTGATGATGTCAACAGCTATTTCCAGTCCAACTTACCCGATGTAAAATTTGAACATCTTACCTTCTATGAGCAACTCTATTATTACCAAGCCCATGTATGGTTTAATAAAATAGTACAGAACTTCCCTAATGTTTATAAGCATTCATTAGCTTGGGTACAGCTGTTTCAGGCTAACCCAGAAATGATCATCAAACAGCCGGTGCACTATGTGAAAGGCTACAGGAACCTTTTAGGTGCTTTATTTCAACTGCAGTATTACTCTAAATTTTGTGAAGTTTTGACCGAGGTGGAAGCACTGAGCAATGACAAGCAAATTGTCCAAAACCTGAATACTGAAGTGCTTATTTTTCAATTTTTATACATCTCAAAAATCAACAAGCACTTTATGGAGGGCAGCTTTGATGAAGGTGTTCAACTCATTCCCGAGCTCACAGAAAAACTTGAAATTTATAAGGCCAAAATAGACCCGGAAAGGGTGTTGATGATGTACTACAAAATAGCATCGCTCTACTTTGGTAATGCCAATTACAGAAAGGCTATTTTCTATCTCAATCAAATCATTTTTTATCAAGATGTGAAGCTGCGTGAAGACATTCACTGTTTCGCCAGAATACTCAATCTTATAGCCCACTTCGAAGATGGTCAGGATTATCAGTTGGAATATCAGATCAAGTCTACCTTTCAGTTTATCGGGAAAATGAACGACCAGCAAGCGGTTCAAAAGGAAATTATTGCCTTCTTAAGAATTACAGGAAAGATTACCCCAGACCAACTGAAAGATGAATTCATTAAGCTCTATAACAGACTATTACCTCTCAGTGAAGACATGTACGAGCGTAGGCCTTTCTTCTATTTAGATATTCTCTCCTACCTCAAATCACATATTGAAAACAGACCCGTTCAAGAGGTGGTGAAAGATAAGTTTGAGGAACTGAAGTGACATCCCTAATTATCAGTCATGGTATGCCAATAGCCAAGTGATTTTAAATACGAGTTGTATTTGTTGCATAAAAAAAGGAGCCTTGCGGCTCCTTTCTTATTTTCAATGTTTTGATAATTAGTTAGCGTTGTTGTAGTAAAATCTTTCGTGAACGATTTTACCATCTTTCCAACGCTGAACACCAGTTTGCTCCATTACAGCTCTATTTCCGTCTTGGAAAGTAACGTCCATCATTGTTTCATGGATTACAATACCTTTTTCTTCATCAGAAGTGATTGCTCTTACTTCTAGGTTATGGAATTCTTTCACGTAATTAAGGAATTCTACTTCGTGAGCTCTACAAGCTTCTTTACCTTCCCAAGTACCGCGTGGCTCAGTGATTACGATATCGTCTCCGTAATATTTGTCAAATGCTTCTAATAGCTGGCCTTGACCTAGCATGTTGTAAATGTCTTCTGTTTTTTCTTTAAGTGTCATAGGATTGATTTTATATGTACATACATACAAACACATCAAGCTCTAAATTGTTCCCAATGCATAGAAAATAATTGAATTAGTTTTTTAGGTGAGCTTGATTAGCTAATCCATGGGTAATTTACTCCCTTACTTAGAAGCTTGTTGGTGTTCTCACCAACAAGGGCTGAGAATGGTACTAGACCTTTGACAAACTTAGGCCACTGACTCCTGCAAAAGCCATGGCATATGTCTAGCTTAGCAACAGAAGTTTGTCAAAGGT
>CAYGKL010000017.1:0-37924 GCA_964350505.1 uncultured Roseivirgaceae bacterium
CTAACTTGTGGATGCATTGAGCAAGTCCATAGTCCGTCTTCGGAATGGTTATGCTCTTCAGTCAGCGGTTCTGTTGCCTCGGTTGAATTTCCTCCAAAAAAGATAGCTCCAGAGGCCACACCAACTACCAGTGTAATTAGAACGATGAGTATTGTTTTTCTATCCAGTTTCATGATTAGAAGTTAATTTTTGCTGTCTTAACTGCAGATGTTTCGTTGGTCTGAGTCCAGGCCATATAAATATCTTCACCATTAGTGGTAATGACTGGGAAACCACTGGCACGAGTTGCTGAGGTTTCCGCAACAGTCATCTTGTTGAGTAAAGCTCCTGTATTGTCATATTTGGCAATCATGATTTTAGCTTGGTCTCCCACGGTGTCTAGCCAGCTGACTAGCACATGACCGTTATTGAGTGTTGCGGTACCAACCCTACCGCTAGTATTACTTTCGCTCACAATAACAGGATCTCCAAATGTGGCACCTCCATTTTTTGAAAAAGCGATTTTAACACTAGGCGTTCCATTTTTAGCCATGAACCAAGCTACTGCCACTTGATCGCCTATGGTCGTGACCGATGGGCCATTAACTGGACAAGCAGGCATTTGCCAAAGTTCAACGAATAAGGGGGTAGGCTTAGTCCATTCACCATTCACCAACCTAACAACTGACATATCTCTGATTTCATTTTCAGAACGATCTCTATAGACCACTATAATGCCGTCTTTGGTCTTTGCGGCCGTAGTTTGGCAGCAGTCACAAATTCTGTCGTCCAATTCCCATTCCTCCAAAGCATTTCCTGCTTTATCAAAAATGGCAGCTCTAAGCGTCATTGCTCCCCCACCTCCATGCTCGTCCATAGTTTCTCCATGAGACCCACCTTTAGTGTTTCTGCCATCGAGCCAAGTCATAAAAGTCTTTTGATCTTCAAGCGGGAGCATTGTTACAAAGCCATGTTCGGCTGCAACGCCATCGGTATGAGGAATGAAAGATTCACCCCAATCTTTACCAGCATTTGAGGAGAATGAAACCCTCACATCATAATCGAAAGTGCCTTTGTCACTTTTTTGTAGCCAATGGGCAGCCATCTGCTCGTTATTTTCAATAACAGAAGGAAAATCCGCCCAATTGACAAACCAATCTTTTCCTTCGGTGATGAGTTTCGGTTCTTCCCACGTTTCTCCAATTAGCTTTGAGAAATAAAGCTTTGAAGTTTTATCTGGCATGCGCTCAACCCATGAGAGATAAGTTTCTCCTGAAGCATTGGTGAAAAGTCTTGGTAGACTACTCGAGTTTTCAGTTTCGAATGAAAGATATTCAACAGAAAGCTGAGATTTATCTTGGCAGCTAAAAGTGATGCCTAGAATTAAGAGTATGATTAGTTTCTTCATGGTCTTGGGTTTAAAAAGTTACCTGATAAATATTTCTTTATGAAGGAGGCTCTTTTGCTCTTCGTTTGTGATTTCAGTTGGGCAATTTGAAGTTGTAATAGCTTTTGTTGAACCATTAAAAGTTCTTCGAAATTACTGCTGTTATTGCTGTATTCGCTAGTAAGTACATTCAAGAGAGATTGCGTGCTTTTTAACTCTCTTTCATATAAATCCAATTCTTTAGCTGAGCTGGCTTCCAAGTATTCTGCCTTGGTCCATTCATTTTTGATGTCATTTTGTATGCTTACTGATTCATTGATTAAGCTTTCTTTATACAACTCTGCCTCCTTTTTCTGTGATTGGTTTTTTCTACCGAAAATGGGCAGACTCATTGAAATCATGGGCATTAGAACATCCTTGCCATTGTCCGGAATACTTACGTCTGATCTTTTGCTCACTATTACATAATCTAGCCCCACACCAATATTAGGTTTACGTTTTAGTTCGCTCAATTCGATTTGACTTTCTGCCGCTTGAACCATCAATTGGTTTTGGGAAACCTTTGGGTTGCTGAGTAGCGCTGAATCTAAATTGATATTAGATGTTGATTTTAAATCAGTAAGGATTATAACCACTTCATTATCGATAGGTCTGTTGAGGGAGGTGTTGAAGTCACTGATGATTGGGGTCTTTTTTAGTTCAAGTAATTCCAATTGAGTAGTGGCTTCTTCTATTCTAATTTGAACCCTTATGAGGTCTGCCAATGAACCTAAGTTAGCCTCATATTTGGTTTTGGCTATTGGTTCATAAGTCTTTAGCAAGTTTAGGTTTTGCTTTGTGATGCTGATTTCTTGTTCCAGTTCAGATAGTTGCAACCATGTTTCTGACAAGTTCAAGAACAAGCTGTTTCTAGCCGACTCGAATTCTGCAAAACTAGCTTCTGCCATTTTTACTGCCCAATCCTCGCGTGCATTCAAAGTGCCCATCCATGGGAACATTTGGCTAACAGAAAATCTGAATCTTTGCGCACCTACCCTGGTTTCAACGGGAGAAATGAAATAGCCAAAACTCAAATTAGGGTCGGGTAATGCATTTTGCTGATTGACTTTCTCCAGAGCAGATAGGTACCTGTTGAATTTCGCCTTCAACGATGGGTTGTTCTCCGCAGCCATTTGCCAATAGTCTTCTAGCGAAGATTGTGCACTGACGCTAAGCCCAAAGCTGTGAAACGCTATGATGAATAAATACTTTCTCATTTTGCAGTGGGTTTAGGTAAATACAATTTCATCTCAGCGGAGATTATTAGGTCATCAACATGGCCCATGGCCTGTGTATCTTGGTTCAAGAAATGGAGATGCACATAGCTCCCATGATGAGTAAAAACTCCTTCATGATTTCTAGAATAGAAGCCTAGAATTTCAACTTCTTGGTTTTCAATTTGACCAGTAAAACCAGCTTCTTTATAAGCCTGATGATTTTGTGCAGTGGCTTCAGCTGCATTGATCACGTGCCAATCCAACTTTTTCACGCCACCTATCATTCTAAATGGAATGACCCGATTGATGTCGAATCCCGATTCTTTGGCCTTAGCTTCAATAAAGCTTTCTAAGTTTTTGAAGGAGTTTATTTCCTTGCTCACTTGTACTTCATTCCAACCATTAACTTCAGTTTTCACTAGTAAGGCTGCACCATAATCTGTCGATTCTTCTAATGAAACTAGTCCTAGAGTGGCTTTTGAGATATAGCTTTTGCCATTGTAAATAAGCACTTCACCTGCCAAACCTTCAAGAGCTCCCAAGCCAAACGTGTTTTGATCTATCGTGATATCATTCAGATCTATTCTTGCTTGTAGCTGATTTTGCTGCATAATTTCCATCAGCTTACCATATACTTCGACAGTTGGAACAGAAGCGGTTTTTTCAGGCTGGCAGCTCATGAGGAGAGCAAACGCTAAGGTGTATCTATAAATGTTACGCATGATTCTCTTGAGCTTTTGGGTGGTTTGAATACTTCAATTGCAACTCTTTGTAAGAAGAGTAAAGAACCGGCACCACAAATAGTGTGATTAAGGCAACTAGCATTCCTCCGAAGGAAGGTATTGCCATGGGTATCATAACATCTGAGCCTCTACCAGTGCTGGTAAGAATTGGTAATAGCGCTAGTAAAGTAGTGGCAGTAGTCATTAAACATGGTCTCACCCGTTTCATTCCTGCTTCAACCACATGTTTTCTAATTTGCTCTTTGGATAACAGTTGCTCCTTTTCGAAAGTCTGATCGAGGTAAGTGGCCATCAATACACCGTCATCAGTGGCAATTCCAAAAAGAGCGATAAAGCCCACCCAAACTGCAACACTCAAATTGACAGGGTGTATGTTAAATAAATCTCTGAGGTTACTTCCAAAAAGGTTGAAGTTGAGGAATCCGTCTTGCTCATAAAGCCAGAGCATTAAGAATCCACCTCCAAAAGCAACAGCCACACCACTAAAAACCATCATGGATACGGGTACTGACTTGAATTGGAAATAGAGTATCAGGAATATCAAAACCAATACAATTGGAATAACGATGGCCAACCGTGCCTCTGCACGAAGCTGATTCTGATAACTTCCAGCAAATTCATAAGATACACCATTGGGTAATCTCAGCTCTCCATCATTGATTTTTTGGTTGATCAAATTTTGAGCATCCTCAACCACTTCTACTTCCGAGCTGCCAGCTTTCTTATCGAATATCACGTAACCGATCAGGAAGGTGTCTTCGCTTTTGATCATTTGAGGTCCTCTGGAATATTCGATTTCTGCAACTTCACCTAAAGGAATACTTTCTCCGTTTTTAATTGGGATAAGAATATTCTTAAGCGCTTCAGGATTGTCTCTCAATTCGCGAGGGTAGCGAACTCTGATGGCGTACCTCTCACGGCCTTCCACCGTTGTAGAAAGCTTCATGCCACCAACGGCCACCTGCAGATACTCCTGAACTTGACTTACACTAAGACCATAACGGGCAAGATTTTCACGTTTGAGGTTGATGAGAAGGTAAGGTTTACCAACGATACGTTCTGCAAAAACAGCCTCAGTTTTCACTGAGGGAACTTGCTTTAGCACCTCTTCTAACTCCAAGCCAAATGCTTCTATGGTAGCCAAGTCTGGACCTTTTACCTTAATGCCCATTGGTGCCCGCATCCCTGTTTGAAGCATAACCAGTCTAGTTTCAATGGGCTGAAGTTTAGGGGCGGAAGTAACTCCCGGCAATGCAGTCACCCGAACAATTTCTTGCCATATGTCATCGGGGGATTGAATTTCATCTCTCCATTGCCTGAAGTAAGCTCCTTTAGCATCTGGTATTAACTCACCATTGACATCCCGTTCAAATTTGCCATCAACAATCTTGAACCTAATTCTTTTCCCATTTTCATCAGTTTTGTATTCACTTTTGTAATTGATTACATTCTCATACATGGAGATAGGTGCAGGGTCTAAAGCACTTTCAGTTCGACCGAACTTACCTACCACTGATTCTATTTCTGGAATGGCAGACACCGCCATATCGAGCATTTTTAGCACTTCTTTGTTCTGCTCAATACCTGCATGCGGCATTGAAGTCGGCATCAAAAGGAAGGCTCCTTCATCTAATGCAGGCATAAATTCTTTCCCAATACCCGGCAAACTGTGGTTAAGGTTTGAGTAGACCGATTTGGCCCTGACTTCATCGCCAAACCAATTCGGTATAAAACCAAAAACCTTATCGAAGCCCTGCCAAATGGTGATTCCGAAAAGTATTATAAAGACCGGGATGATTAAGAATATCCTTTTATGACGAAGCGTCCAATTGAGAATAGTTGGGTAATACCTGATGAAAAGTCTAAAGGTGCCTAGGGTCAAACCTATGATCAGCGCTACGAAAATAAAGTTAATTAGTCCACCACTTTTAACACCTAGTGGTAGCCATTCAGCACTTAGAAGAATAGTGACGGCCAGCACGGTAATAACAATGTTGGCGTGCTTTAAGATGTTCTCTGTATTGGGTTGAATTAACCTGATAAGGTTGCAAGTTCCAATACCAACTAATACAAAGGCAGCTAACCATTGTGAACTGAAAAGTACAAAGAGACCAAAAAGGAGAATCATAGCATTGATCCCTATTCTTAAGGTTTTATTCTTGGGTTTGAAACCAAAGAACCAATAAGCTAAAGTAGGTAAAATGAGGAGTGCTACTAAAATTGCAGCGACTAGTGCAAAGGTTTTGGTGAAGGCCAATGGCCTGAATAACTTACCCTCGGCAGCCTCTAAAGTGAACACTGGAATAAAGCTCACTATAGTAGTCATCACTGCAGTGATGATGGCTGGAGCAACTTCTTTACTGGCTTCGTAGATAAGGTCTACCAGCTTTTGATCTTTTCTAAGGTCTAGGTGTCTACTTACATTTTCAGTTAGGACAATGCCAACATCTACCATCGTACCAATGGCAATGGCTATGCCCGAAAGGGCTACAATATTGGCGTCAACTCCTAAGTAACGCATGGCAATAAAGCACATGAGAACAGCTATTGGTAGGAGTGAGGAAATTAATATGGATGCCCTGAGGTTGAGCAGCATTACTAAAACCACGACTACTGTGATAATAATCTCCAGGCTAAGTGCTTCTTCTAACGTGCCAATGGTTTCTTTAATAAGTGTTGTGCGGTCATAAAAAGGGACAATAGTCAATTTCGAAATTGTTCCGTCAGAAAGTGTTTTGCTTGGAAGCCCAGGACTAATAGCTTTAATCTGAGCCTTTACATTTTGGATGACTTCCATTGGGTTTGAACCATATCTGGCCACTACTACGCCTCCAACGGCTTCAGCTCCCGACTTGTCTAGGCCTCCCCTTCTAGAGGATGGGCCTAAAGAAACAAAAGCAACATCTCTAACTTTAATCGGTGTATTATTGACAGACTTTACCACCGCATTTTCTAAGTCTTCAATACTTTTTACATAGCCTAATCCACGGACCAGATATTCTGCCTGATTGATTTCCATGGTTTTGGCGCCAATATCCTGGTTGCTTTCTTTGACTGCCTTGGTGATTTCAGCTAGGGTTATTCCAAAACCCTTCATAGCAACAGGGTCAATATCAACCTGATATTCCTTTACAAAACCGCCAATGGATGCTACCTCTGAAACGCCTGAAGCTGAGTTAAGTGCGTATTTTACGGTGTAGTCTTGAATAGTTCTTATCTCCTGTGGGTCCCAACCGCCTGCTGGGTTTCCATTGGCATCTCTGCCTTCTATGGTGTACCAGAAAATCTGCCCTAGAGCTGTGGCATCAGGACCCAATGCTGGCTGAACACCATCTGGTAATAATCCTTTGGGAAGTGCATTGAGCTTTTCGAGAATTCTGCTTCGGCTCCAATAAAATTCTATGTCTTCTTCGAAGATGATGTAGATAGAAGAGAAGCCGAAAATACTTGAGCTACGAATGGTTTTTACGCCTGGCAAACCCAATAGGGTGGAGGTGAGCGGATAAGTTATTTGATCCTCAATGTCTTGAGGCGATCTTCCCGACCATTCAGTAAATACGATCTGCTGGTTCTCTCCAATATCTGGAATGGCATCGACTGGAACTGGATCTTTCGGGAGCCCTGTCTGCCAATCGAAAGGAGCGGTTACCAAACCCCAACCTACCAATATGGCTAGCAGGAGGAAAGTTACCAGTCGGTTATAGAGAAAAAATTTAATAAGGTTATTGATCATTCTTCACGTTTTACAATCCTGTAATGAATTAGTTGGTACTGATTAAGAGTACCAATGGTGCTTGTAAAAGCGTCATTGCGATCCCGATTCTTAAGGGTGAAAAAAACTACCTGCCAAAGTTAATTGGGAGATTCCTTCATCATGACCTCTATCGAGTTCATTCCTCGGAATGACGTGCTTCTACAGCTTAGGATTGTGAATCAGAAGGGATCTTGAGATTGTGATAGAAGATGTAGTATTCGGGCTGATGAATATCTGGTGGTCCAGTGTTCTTTAATTCAACCTTATCTTGCTGATCGATAATTATGGTTACCAACTCGCTGAAAGGAACTTCATAAAGCAGGTGATAAGAAGTTAAAGGTGCATCCTGAAAAGAAGTAAGTTGCTGAACATCTTCAATGATTTCTAACCCCCATTGGTCATCACAGCAGCCTTCCATGTCCTGATGCATTTCCATGCTCATTCCACAGTTTTTCTCTACTTTTTTAAAGAGTGCGGAATCTTTAACTCGACCCATGCATAAATGCTGTCCGAATAAAATGCCACTACTTGTTATAAAGTAAAGTGCTGTAAATAATATGGTTAACGTTCCTTTCAACTTTGCAAATATATGCAAGTTATTGGAATGTGTTTTGAATATGATGTTTTCGTGCGTTGAGGTTGATTAGTCTTTAAGTCAGTAAGGCTGGTAACCCTGACTTCAAAATGAGGAAATGGCAACCAGCTTTATATGGGGTAAGATCAAAAATGAACAACCTTCAAAATGAGCTTTTAGGATTCAAAAGAGGGTTGAACTAAATCTTACATGTTTTGTAGAAGAACTCCGTTGGCTTTTTCTTTCAGCTTGGCAGGGTTCTTAAATATGTCTATCGCTTCTCTGTAGATTTCATTTGTTTGGTTGAAAACCCTGTAGAAAGCATCGTCATCATCATAGATTTCTCGAGCAATGCGTGCTTTCACTAAGTTCTTTAGGAGCGATTTAGACTTCTCATATTGCTTGGTATTAAACCTTGTTCCGTTCTTTTCACCCAAAGCAATTACATCCTTTAGCATGGCTTCTGTTACTTCAAAATCCTTTAGAAATTGTTCAATAGGAAGCTCCTTCATTTCTGGGTGGTTGTCGCGAAAATCTAAGGTGTATTCTCGAATGGTATTGTTGGCTACCAGCCTATTTACATAAATACTATTATCAGTGGTGTCGAGGCCCACGAAATAATCTGGCATGATACCACCACCACCGTAGACTGTTCGGCCACCAGTAGTTTGGTATGCCAGATCCTGATCGAATTGAATACTGTCTTTGGAGAATAACTCACCAGATACATATCGATCGTAATAATCATTGTTGTATACCTCTTCACCGCCCTCGTAAGGTTTTTGAATCGATCGGCCACTTGGGGTATAGTATCTCGCAATTGTCATTCGCAACTCTGAGCCATCTTTTAAGTCGAAAGGCAATTGCACCAGACCTTTCCCGAAAGATCTTCTACCCAACACCAGGGCGCGATCATTATCCTGAAGAGCACCAGCAACAATCTCAGAAGCTGAGGCCGAGCCTTCATTGATTAGCACCATTAGCGCTCCTTCTAGGAAAAGCCCATTCTCGGTAGCTTTAGCTTCGCTATCATACTTGGCGCTTTGTCCTTTTTGACTCACTATAAGAGCCCCTTCAGAAAGGAATTCATCACAAATGCCAATGGCTGCACTCATATAACCCCCGCCATTATTTTGAAGGTCAAGAACAAGCTGTTTCATGCCTTTACTTTTTAAATCGGTCAAGGCCTCTTGAAACTCTTTATAGGTGGTTTCAGCAAATCGATTCACTTTGATGTAGCCCATTTCTTCGTCTATCATGTAGCTGGCATCTAGTGAAGTTTGAGGAATAGCTCCTCTGGTGAGTTCAAAATTTAATATTTCTGTTTGATTCTTTCGGACAATTCCCACAGTTACTTCGGATCCTCTTGGGCCTCTCAGCATATCGAAAACCACACGGTTATTAAGTCCTATACCAGCAATATTTTCTCCATCAACACTCACAATCTTATCTCCAGCCTGGATGCCCACTTTTTCAGAAGGCCCCCCCGAAAGTGGTGTTACTACGTAAAGTGTATCTCTCAATAAGTTGAATTCTACTCCAATGCCATCGTAGGTTGCTCTCAATTGCGATTGAGCCAACTCGGCATCTTTTGGTGGAATGTATACGGTGTGCGGATCGAGCTTATCCAACATATTTTCAATGGACTCTTCCAAAAGTGTTGAGGTGTTTACAGAGTCTACATAATCATTCTCAATGTATTCCATCAATTGCGTAAACTTTTGAATGGAGGCCTGATACTTTTTATCAGCCTTTGGTTCTGCAAAATTAGAGCCTAGCAGAATGCCTACTATTAAGGCAATAGCTAAGAGAATGGGTAGTCTTATATAATATGGAGAATTTTTATGTTCGCTCACTTTTTCAGATTTAATCGCCAAAAATAACCAAACCCACGAAAACATGGGTAAATGTCATAGAATCATTGTAACGGCTTGTGTTCATTTGTGTTTAATCAAAAATGTAAGATCATCATTCCAACTCTGAACCAAAATTCTTAAATTGGATAAACCTTTGAATTCCATGAATAACCTGCTCAAAAAATCGATCAATCAACTTGTTACTGAAAACCATATTCATGCTTCTGTGCTCTATTATTTTGGAGTAAAGTTTTATGACTACAAGACAGAAACTTTGGAAGAGGTATGTTCAAATCATGGACTAAAAGTTGACTCGGTTATAAAAGCCTTGGAGTTGGTTGCTGATAATAATGAAACTACCATTAAGCAGCTCAGGACTTTTCCGGTTGAATTAATGGTTGAGTACCTCAAGCATTCACATTATGTTTTTGTGAAGAAGAGGATGCCTTATGTTGCTCAATTAATTGATGGCATTAAGGAGGTAGACTTCAGGTATAAGTCACTTTCTGATGATTTAAAATCTGTTTTCCCACTTTTTGCAGAAGATTTCATTGAGCACATCTATGAAGAAGAAGACACTTTCTTCTCTTATGTGAATCAACTGTCTAGATTTTTGAAAGATGATGTCCCAAGTTCTGAGGTTTTCTACTTAATGGAAAAATGCTCTGTGCGTGAATTTGCCCTAGACCATGAAGTGCATGATAATGAGATGGAGGGTTTTAGAAAAATCACCAATGATTTCACCTATTGCGATGAGGCTGACTTGCAGATTAAAGTATTGTACTCTGAATTGGAAAGACTTGAAAAAGACCTGATCTTGCACGCCAAAATTGAGAATGAAATTCTTTTCCCTAAAGCACTTCAATTGGAGCGTTTGGTGAAATTGAAATTTCACGATCTGTCTAAAAACAATTAATGGGTAGAATTCTTGCCATAGATTATGGCTCCAAAAGGGTAGGACTAGCAGTGACTGATCCACTCCAAATTATTGCATCTCCATTAGAAACGGTTCATTCTAAAGACGTTATTCAGTTCCTCAAGAATTATGATGAATCTGAAGGCATAGAGGCGTTCGTTTTGGGAATGCCCAAAAACCTTAATGGGCAAGACACCAATGCGACACCACAGGTTCGTCAATTTCACAACCTTTTGAAAAAACAGTTTCGAGAAAAACCTGTTTATTTGCATGATGAAAGGTTTACCTCCAAAATGGCAATGGATGCTATGATTGCCGGAGGTATGAAGAAGAAAGACAGAAGAGAAAAAGGGAACGTAGATAAGATTAGCGCATCCATTATTCTACAATCTTATTTGGAAAGCAAGAGCATATGATTTACCCGATACTCGCTTACGGAGACAATATTTTAAGAAAAGAAGCAGAAGACTATCCACAAGATTCAAAAGATCTTACTGAGTTGGTTGAAAACATGTTTGAAACCATGTATAGTGCCAATGGTGTAGGTTTGGCAGCTCCTCAAATAGGGTTGTCTCATCGTATCTTTGTTATTGACTCTACTCAAATGGGCGATGAAGAAGAGAAGTCTAAAGGGGTAAAAAGAGCTTTTATTAATCCAGAGATTCTCGATGAATATGGGAACGAGTGGGATTTTGAAGAAGGCTGCTTGAGCATTCCAGATGTACATGGAGATATCATTAGACCTGAAAAACTTACTATTAAGTACTTTGATGAGCTTTGGACTCCACACGAAGAAGAGTTCGATGAATTAACAGCTCGAGTCATTCAACATGAGTATGACCACCTTGATGGGGTGCTTTTTACAGACTATATTAAAGGACTTAAGAAACAAATGTTGCGAGCCAAATTGGTGAATATTTCCAAAGGCAATGTTGATGTTAAATACAGAATGAAGTTTCCAATAAAGAAATAAGTCACATTCATTATCTTGATGTTAAAATTGAGATTATGAAGAGACTTGTATGCTATCTTTTTATTTTAACTGCCTTTTCCTGTAGCCCACAAAATAATTCGAATTCAGAAGATTTATCTATCTCTGCAACCCTTGAGCATCCGTTTATTCATTCAGCCTATTTCTGGTTTAAAGAAGGAACAAGTCAAGAACAGATAGAAGCTTTTAAAACTGATTCAGAAAAACTTGCCAATGTGGAAACCGTGAAAGCCTTTTACTCAGGGCAACCAGCCAACACAGATCGTCCTGTGATAGAAAATACGTATGACTATGCCATTGTTTTTCACTTTGCCAACCTTGCCGATCAAGAAGTTTATCAGAAACACCCATTACACCTTGAAATGATTGATAAGCATGAAGGTATTTGGGAAAAAGTGATGGTTACGGATATTGAACATTAAGTTCATTAATGGTCTTCTAAAGTTTTAAATGCCTTTGTTGGCATTCGATAATTCCTATTTTTGCATGATCCAAAAAACTAAACCAGCTATTTCATGCAGCAACTCAACGATTTCCTTAACCTAATAGATAGTTACATTGGCAGTTCGCCATGGTTTCCATTTGCCCTTTTGGGAACTGGTTTGTTCTTTACACTCTATTTAAAATTTCCACAAATTCGTTTCTTCAAATTCGCCTTTAAGGTTGTTAGAGGTAAGTTTGATAAAGCAGGAGATCAAGGTGATACATCTCACTTTCAGGCTTTAACTACCGCGCTATCTGGAACAGTGGGTACTGGTAATATTGCTGGCGTGGCCTTGGCGGTTCACCTAGGAGGACCAGCCGCATTATTTTGGATGGTTGTGACAGCAGCCATTGGCATGTGTACCAAGTTTGTGGAGGTTACCTTATCTCACAAATACAGGGAAGTTGCTGCGGATGGTACTATGGCTGGTGGGCCTATGTACTACATGAAGAATAAGCTCAACATGAAATGGTTGGCAGTAGTTTTTGCTGTAGCCACAGTGCTCTCTTCTTTTGGAACTGGCAATATGCCTCAAATAAACAGTATTTCTTCTGCCCTAAAATCTACTTTTCAAATTGAAACCTGGATAACAGGAGCAGTACTATCTGTTATACTAGCCTTTGTTATTATTGGAGGGATCAAGAGAATTGCTTCGGTCACAGAAAAGCTAGTGCCAGCTATGGCTATAGTTTATTTCTTAGGCTGTTTTTCTGTCATTTTTGCAAATATTGGTAACCTGATTCCTTCCATTACCTCAGTCTTTACGAGTTTATTTACAACTACGGCAGCAACTGGTGGATTCTTAGGAGCAACTGTTTGGTATGCTTTTACCGTAGGGGTTGGTAGAGGTCTTTTCTCGAACGAGGCGGGTCAGGGTTCTGCGCCAATTGCTCACGCTTCAGCAAAAGGTCACGAGCCTGTTTCTGAGGGTATGGTAGCCATTTTGGAGCCATTTATTGATACTATCATCATTTGTACAATTACTGGTCTAACACTACTTTCTTCAGGAGTGTGGCAAGAAAAGCATTTAAATGACTTTGCTGTTACTGATATGTCTATTCTAGCAGGAACAGATTATTCTGACAGTGAAAAAGCTGACAGAATAGCCTTAAAAGAGCATTTGTCTGGAGAAAATCCTTTACCAGTTTTTGACGGAATGCTAGAGGTTGAAAATGGTCAGATAATGAGCAATGTAACGGTGATTCATGCTCGCTCTGTAGCCGAAGAAATTGTGGTTAACGAATCTTTTGGAGGCGAACCACTTACTGGTCAAGTTGAGATTAAGAATGGTAAGCCAGTTGATGGAAGCATTTCCTTCTATGGAAAATCACTTATTCATAGTGTTCCACTTACGGCCATTGCGTTCACTAAAGGTTGGTTTGGTGAATATGGTCAGTACATAGTTTCCATTGGTATTCTCCTCTTTGCCTTTAGTACAGCCATTTCTTGGTCTTACTATGGAGATAGAGCCATGACTTTTTTAGCGGGTTCTGGTTCGGTCAAGTATTATAGAATAGTTTATGTGGCTGGCTTCTTTGTGGCTGCTATAGCGGACACGACCATTATTTGGACAGTGGCGGCCATAGCGATAGCACTCATGACCTTACCTAACCTTGTGGGTATATTCTTATTAAGAAAGGACATGAAATCTACTATTGCAGATTTCTGGAAAGGCTTTAAAGAAGAGCATCCAGAAGAAAAGACTCCTCAGTAAATTTTCATTAAGGAATTTGAAAAAGCCCTCGGAAGAGGGCTTTTTTTATTCTTCCACCTTTACCCCACGCCAAAAAGCCACATGACCTTCTATAGGTTTAGCCGCATGTTTTGTTTCAGGATAATACCAAGCAGCATCTGGGTTTTCAGATCCATTTACTTCTAAAGTGTAGTAGCTTGCTTCGCCTTTCCAAGGACAATGGGTATGGGTGTTAGTAGGCTTAAAATATTC
The DNA here is from genome assembly GCA_964350505.1 of uncultured Roseivirgaceae bacterium. Taxonomy (GTDB): domain Bacteria; phylum Bacteroidota; class Bacteroidia; order Cytophagales; family Cyclobacteriaceae; genus Roseivirga. Next base: position 13,886 of record CAYGKL010000017.1, read on the forward strand.
TTTTTTGATTGAGTCGGCAGGAAAGTAGTGATTGCCTTCAACTACTTTGGTATCATTACTTTCTGCTATTACTTCGTTATTCCAAATGGCTTTCATATGTCTGGGTTTACTTTATAACACAATCATGTATATACTGTTCGTACCTCAGGTCAAATAAGCGACAAAAGTCTAGCTATCCAGTACAGATTCAGCTTCTCTAATCTGTTCTTCTAATTCTCTTTCGTGGTAAACAGCGTTTTCAACAGCATTGGCAACGATATCTGCCAATGAGGTATCTAATGCAGAAGGAATAACCATATCTATGCTTGGGTTCTCCACTGAATTGGCAATGGCATATGCTGCTGCTAATTTCATTTCTGTACTAATTGTGGTGGCTCTTGCTTTGAGTGCTCCTTTAAATATGCCTGGAAAAGCAAGTACATTATTGATTTGATTAGGGTAATCACTTCTACCAGTTCCTACAATAGCAGCACCTGCGGCTAGGGCTTCTTCAGGCATAATCTCAGGCGTTGGGTTGGCCATGGCGAAAATCATAGGATCAGGGGCCATGTTCTTAACATCCTCTTGGGTTAGCAGGTTACCTTTACTTACCCCAATAAATACATCTGCACCCTTAATTACTTCATGAATATTGCCCTTTACATCATGGAAGTTTGAATACTTCAAAAGCTCAGTCTTAGCTTTGTTAAGATCGGTTCTATACCTGTGAATAGCACCTTGACTGTCGCAAACGATTAGAGTTTTGACAGACTGGCAAAGCGGAGAATCGATATGAAAGCATCTGAGCAGCTTGGCAATAGCAATGCCTGCGGCACCAGCACCATTAATAACTACTTTCAAGTCAGTTAAATCTTTGCCTAATACTTTACATGAGTTTACTAAAGCTGCTAGAGTTACTATGGCAGTTCCATGTTGATCGTCATGAAAAACTGGAATGCCTAGGTCTTGTAATTTTTCTTCTATTTCGAAACTTTCGGGAGCCTTGATATCCTCCAAGTTGATGCCTCCAAAAGAGGGTGCTATTCTTCGAATAGTTTCGATAATATGGCGAGTGTTTTTGCTGTCAATACAAATAGGAAACGCATTAATGCCAGCGAATTTTTTAAAGAGCATGGCCTTTCCTTCCATTACTGGAAGCGATGCCAATGGCCCAATATCTCCCAAGCCAAGCACTGCAGTTCCGTTGGTCACCACAGCGATTGTATTTCCTTTTATCGTAAGGTCATAGGCTCTTTCTGGATCCTTTTCAATCTCTAAACATGGCTGAGCCACACCTGGGGAATAAACTAATGAAAGGATTTCTGTACTGTCTACAGGAATCTTGTTGGTCATTTCAATCTTACCCTGCATCTGCTCGTGCAACTCAACCGATTTCTTATATACTTCTTCCATATTAATTATTTAGGCATTTGTTCCTGCGTAGGAAATTCCCGCCAATTTATGGATATCCCAGTTGAAAGTGCTCAAATCTGAATGACTAAATTTAGAGAAATCGTTATGGCCACAGGCTCGGGCTATCACTTTCATTAAATCGGTTGTTGCACTGAAGAAGTTATGTAGCTGTTTAGCTGATGATTGTATGATGAGTCGTTCTCTGAGAGTTTCTTTTTGAGTAGCAATTCCAACCGGACAATTATTGGTATGACAAGCCCTCATACCTAGACAGCCAATGGCTTGCAGTGCAGAATTAGATACTGCAACAGCATCTGCTCCCATCATCATGGCTTTGGAAAAGTCTTCGGCAACTCGCAAGCCACCAGTGATGACCAATGTAATTCCCTTAGCTTTTCTTAAGTCTAAGTGTTTTCGTGCTCTGGCTAATGCTGGAATAGTAGGTACATTAATGTTGTTTCTTAGAATAGTTGGTGCGGCACCTGTTCCACCGCCTCTCCCATCGAGTATAATATAGTCTACTCCAACCTCTAATGCGAAGTCTATGTCTTCTTCAATTCGCGATGCGGCTATTTTAAAACCTACCGGAATACCTCCAGTTTTCTCTCTAACCTGCGCTGCAAATTTTTTAAAATCTTCTACTCCATGAAAATCTGGAAAAGTAGCAGGCGAAATGGCCGATTCACCTTCCTTTAAACCCCTTACCTCTGCTATTTCTTTGGTCACTTTATGCCCAGGTAAATGGCCTCCCGTTCCGGTTTTTGCTCCTTGACCACCTTTGAAATGGAAGGCCTGCACATTTTCGACCTTATCCCATGAAAAGCCAAACTGTGCTGAGGCTAATTCATAGAAGTACTTTGAGTTGCTCGACTGCTCATCCGGTAGCATTCCACCCTCACCAGAACAAATACCTGTACCTGCCATTTCAGCTCCTTTTGAAAGAGCGATTTTTGCTTCTCTTGATAATGCGCCAAAAGACATATCCGAAACAAAGAGAGGGATATCAAGGACTAGAGGCTTTTTTGCGTTTGGTCCAATTACCGTTTTGGTAGTAACTGCATCATCATCTAATAATGGCCTTCTGGAAAGCTGTGCAGGTAAAAACTGAATGTCCTCCCATTTGGGGAGTGTGTTTCTATCTACTCCCATGGCTTCTGTCGGGCCATGATGTCCCCAATTTTTGAGTCCATTGCGAGCCAACTCCTTGATGTAACCAGTGTAAGGTTCGGTAGATTCAGGATGTGTATCGGCATATACGCCTAAGTAAGCATCTCTGTCAAATGGAGCGGGTTGATCTATTTCAAAATCTAAAACTTCCTGCTCATCGATGGTCACTTGGTCATTGATAATTTCTGAGGAGAATTTATGGAGCACTTCACTATTGTTGTACTCACTAACTCCTGTGTCAATCCTGTAATCCCAGTCATGAAGGCCGCAGATGAGGTTGTGACCGTCTACTCGGCCATCAGATAATAATGCTCCTCTATGAAGACAACGGCCATATAATACCGAAACCTCATTGCCATATTTAATGATGACTAGATCTGTATTAGAGACCAATGCATGTGCAGGCTCTTTTTCTTTAAGCGATGAGAATTTTGCGATACCTAATGGACTCTGCATAGATGTGTTGATATGGTTCTCTTAAAGCTAAGAAATCCATTACCCAATAAAAACTATGTATGTTTTGAGATTGAACAAGGTTTTAGCCCACTTTCAAGGCTTTTTGTTGAAGCTCCTCAGTTCTAATAAAGTACAGGTAGTCGGCAAGTAAGAAGGCGCCAATGCCAGAGAAAATGTGCCATAGGAAATGCGTTCCGAAGGGAATGTACTCGGCAAAATCTTTGTCTACTTGTCTAAAATAAATGGCAAGGATAAAGCATATTGCTCCAACAACGATTTCTAAAGTTTTTTTGAATTGATATTTTCTGAGAATTAGGAATACGGGAAGCAGAAAGGCTATACCGCTAATTGTATATGAAGTATTCATGCCACCTTGCCCCGGAATGAGATCAATGACTCCAAGCCTTAAAAGGAAAACTGGGGTTACAGCAATGAAACCCATCCACCATTTTGGTAAAGCCTTTGACCAAAAGTATAGTGTAATTAAGAGAGTGAGAACCAAAGCAGGCATATAATCCATCAAGAGAAATACTCTGCTTGTTCTCAATCCATGGAACAAGGTACTGCCAATTCCATTCATCAGAAGGAAAGGAATACAGAGTAAAAGGAACCTATATTGACCTGGATTCTTTCTGATTTTCCAAAGAAAATAAACGGCAGGAGCTGCAATGGCAAGGGATGATAGCGCATTCCAAGGCTCGACAATTAAATTGTCTGTGATATGCGTTTCTGCATACCATGGTCCACCATCTGTAATTTGCTCAGGCCCGAAAATCATATCTGCACAATGAACTAAGATTCATATACGAAAGTTGCAGGTTCTGCAGATTATTAGTCTGGCTTTTGAAGATTTAACAGAACAGTCGATTTTTCTAAAACGTATCTCGTAAATACATCTGAAGGTTAGAGTGTACAGAGTTTGTCTGCAGCTGCCTTTAATGTCCCTTCATTTTTGGCAAAACAGAACCGAAGTACTTTATTATCCTATCCATCTGCGTAAAAAACAGATGTCGGTATAGCAGCTACACCTACTTCTGTTGTAAGCCATTCGGCCATTTCGATATCATGTTTGTTAGCAATGGCAGAAAAGTCCATTAACTGAAAGTAAGTACCAGAAGATTTTATAGGCTTAAAGTTTGAACCACTCATCGCTTGCAGAAAGAAATCTCTCTTTTGCTGATAAAGTGAGCTGATCGATTCATAATTATCTGGAAGAGCCAGGTAATCAGCAATGGCGTGTTGTGTTGGGGCATGAATAGTGAAGGTATTGTATTGGTGAATTTTATGAATTTCTTTCATAAGAAACTCTGGGGCAACTAAATAACCCATTCGCCAACCTGTGGCATGGAAAGTTTTACCGAATGAAAATGTAGCCACAGAGCGCTTCCTTAGCTCCTCGGACTTAAGAATAGAATGGTGTAACTGTCCATCGAAAACGATGTGTTCATACACTTCATCGGAAAGAACCAGAATGTCTGTGTCTCTAGTAATGTCTTCCAATCGTTTTAGATCATCTGCAGAAATAATTGCACCGCTCGGGTTGTGCGGTGAGTTAATAATGATCATGCAGGTCTTCGGGGAGATGGCCTTTTCAACTGCTTCCCAATTGATGCTGTAATCTTCTGCGTTCAAGTTGACACCAACGGCTTTGGCCCCTTGTAAATTGATGATCACCTCATAGGCGTCATAAGCAGGATTCATTATGATCACTTCATCACCTTGATGCACAAAAGCAGAAATGGTGTTAAAAATTGCTTCGATAGCTCCGCAAGTAACAAGCACATTGTCTTCATGAGGCAACCAGTCATAGCAATGCTTAATTTTATTAGCAATAGCAGTTCTTAAAACACCAACCCCTGCCATTGGCGGATATTGATTGAACCCTTGCTTCATGTAGTAATGCACTCGGTCGATCAACTCTGGTGCCACCTCAAAATCTGGAAACCCTTGAGAAAGGTTGATGGCGCCATGGTCATTGGCCATTTTAGACATTTGGGTGAAGATGGTGAGGCCTACGTTGGGGAGTTTGGAATTGATCTGCATGTCGGGAAGATATAAAGCTCCAATGAGCCTTCAAAGCCTTAATCCTTTATCATAATTCCGCTTCCAATATAATTGCCTTGAGCGTTCCATAATGGCTTCCATGCAATGGTTGTTTCGTGCATAAAGTCCATGTCGAAATCCGTTTGGTAAAGATTAACTCTGATGGATTTCCATTCGGTAATTTGTTTTTCTTTCAGATAACTCACAGGAACTGCTATTTCTACATCATATCCAGTTGCTGTTTTCTTAGAGAAAACCTGAGTCCCTTCAGGAAGAGAAGCCTGTCGGTATAATCTGTTATTAAGGGAGCCATCTTCTTTTGGCGATGTGCTAATGGTTAATGTTTGGCTACCACCAGTACTCATTGATGAAATGTCTAAAGCCCTTGCGTCTAGAGTCACGTGGAAACCGTCTTGATTCATTGGGTTTTCATTTTCTTTGAGATTCAAGTCATCATCGGTGATTTTGGCAGCGATGTACAAGTGTTGGGAGTCATAAGTAATATCAAAGTTGAAAGAGCCATCTTTCGCACCTTGATGTGAAAATGGATCTGTTGAAAGAAAAGCATTTTCAGCTACTTTGTTGGTTATAGATGTCCATTCACTCAAATCACCATCCACTTTTATTTTCTTAGGTTGTTTGGTAATGGTCATGACTTTTTCAGGTCTTATGGCATGGTTGAATTCTGCTTTGACTTCAGGGTAGTTGATCATTGAGTAAGTAACTTCAGATTTAAGTACCAGGTTCTCGAACTCGCTTATGCTTCCTGAAGTTGAATTTAAATCTATTTCAACCACCTCAACAGAATTGGGATTTACATCGAAGGACTTTTCAGCAATTTCTGGTAATAGTTTCGTATTATACTTGAATTCCAATTTGGCCGACATGGGATAGTTACTGTCATTAGTAATTTTTAGCTTAATTTTCCCACTTTTGAATTCATTTCCTTGAACTAGAATGGGTTCAACAGTTATTGGGTTTCTATTAATCAATGGAAGAAATGCCGATTTATAATCATCTGTCACCAAATCCTCGCTCCAAATTCCTTCTAATTGAAGATTTGCCATTATCGGGCCTTCATCGGTCATAGTAATCCAAACCACATGGTCGAATTCCCCCACTTGAGGGCCCCTCAACGGGCTGCCTCCACCAGTGGTAGCCAAAATGTAATATTTGCCATTATTTCTTTCATATTGAACATAGTTATGTCTGTGCCCAGCATAAACAGTATGTTTTCTATTAGCTAGAAGCTTTTCAACATCCGGCCATCTGAGTGTTTCAGCTTCCTGTGCCCAAAGCGGCTGGTGAAAGAACAACATTGTCCATTTTACATTCTGATTTTCTTCAAGGGTTTGCTTGATCCACTCATATTGCTCATCGCCAATAGTTCCTCTGCTCGATCCACGATAATGATCTTCTGAATTAAGCGCCATAAAAAGTACATTCTGGTAGATGAAGGAGTAGTAGGTTTTGCCATACATTTCCAGCCATTTGTCTTCCATCACTTTGTTGGTGATGTCGTGATTTCCAGGTACATAAAAGAAGGGCATCTGCAACTGATCGATAAATCCATTGAACTCTGCCCATTCTCTGTCTAACACTTCTTCATTGGTGGTGTAACCTTCAATTAAATCTCCCACAGACATGACAAATTCGGGCTGAAGCAGGTTGAGCTTCTTTACACCATCTAGAAAAACTCCTGGTCTGTGCCCTCCAGTTCTGTCGGTAACAATAGCAAATTGAAAATTGCCAGGCTTATTGTTCAAATCCAGACTGGTATAAGGCTTTGGGCCTTCAATGGACTCAATTTTGATACTAGGTCTCTGCGCTAAAGTGACCACGGAACTTATCGTGAAGAGAATAATGAGAAGGTTTTTCATAATAAAGGTTCATTGAATTTACAATTTATAAATCTGATGGATAATGATTGATTTGTTGTTGTTATGCTTTGATTACCAATTGCTCGAAATTCATTAGATTCATGGAATTCAATCAAAATCAATGATCCGGAAGCCCAACTTTTGATTTTTATTGGAATCAGTTTGGTAATAGCTTTTCGGAATTGGAATTAAAACAGAAAACAAACTAAAGTTGAAGCTGACCTTCTTAGACAACTTCAGCAAGACTTAATAGGCTTGAAAAATGATCAACTTCTTCAGAAAACTCAGGCGAAATAACATGAATGGTAAATACCTTAAATATGCCATTGGAGAAATTTTCTTGGTGGTCATTGGTATTCTTATCGCTTTAGCCATAAACAATTGGAATGAGCAGAGGAAGGAAAATGCTCAGTTAAAGGGATATCTTTCTGCCATTCAAAAGAATCTTCAGTCAGATACTGTAGCCATTAGATCAAAAGACCAACGCTACAAGACGAATCAAAAAATGGCGGAGGCATATCTTCGAAACCTGTTCGTGGATCAATATCCCTTCGATACACTCGCTCTCGCTCTCAATGCCATTGCCGAAGAATACTTGAGTATAGATCAATCGGGTTTTGAAGCGTTAAAGAGTTCTGGATACATTAGTAAATTACAGGGGCTTCAAATTGAAGAAAAACTCTTTCAGTATTATAGTTATTATAATAAAGTGTACGAGGAAGAAAAGAGTCAAAACAACTTTATAGAGGCCATGGAGGTCAAATTATTTGACATGGATAGTGAGATTCTGATCAATATTTTCAAAGTATTCAATGTTGCGGATATCCAGAACACTGGTCAACTTACTCGATCTGTTTCTGATATTTCAAAACAACTTTATACCAATTCAAACATAATCGGTGTTCTTCAACGTACGGCTGATGAAGACTCAAAACGTTATGAGAACATGCTTATAAATGCCGAAGAACTTCTTGAGATGATTGATGATGAATTGAATAAATAAATCGGAATCAATTTTATGAGTTGTCGGTTAATTCTTTGTGGATAAGCAAAGAAGGGAGGTCATCCTACTAGGAGCTGGTTTAGCAGGACTCACATTAGCTTATGAGTTGAAAAAACATGGACTTGAGGCCCGTATCTTAGAAGCCAGAGACCGAATAGGCGGAAGGATTCATACACTAGATAAAAGTGGAACCACTCTAGAGCTGGGGGCTACCTGGTTTGCTGACAAACATCGATCATTATTGGCCCTTATTGAAGAACTAAAGCTTGATAAAGTTGAGCAAGCATATGGTAAATATGCCCTTTATCAGCATTCAGATGGTCGAACACAACTTTATGAATTGCCAAATCAAACGGAGCCCAGTTATAGATTGAAAGGAGGAACACTGCAGCTGATTAATGCACTTAAAGCTCAATTAGCTCCTGAACAGGTATTACTCAATCAAAAGGTGATTGAGATAGATTTTAGTGAATCGATGGCCTTGATAAAAACAGAATGCGATGAGTTTAGCTCAGACCTGATAGTCAACACCATACCTCCAAACCTTTTTATCAACCGGGTTAAAACGATACCAGAAATAGCAGATCAATCAAAAGACCTTTTCAAAAGCACTCATACATGGATGGGGGAGTCTATTAAGGTTGGCTTATTCTCACCTAAGCCTTTTTGGTTAGAGAAGAATATTGGAACCATCTACTCACAAAAAGGACCAATTACCGAAATGTATGATCATTCCAATGCGCATGGTTTTGCTTTGAAGGGCTTTTTACTAGATCAGTTTGTCTCACTTTCCAAAGAGGAGAGAGAATTGGCAGTTAGGAGTCAGTTGGCTCATTTTTTTGGACAGGAATTGATTGATCAATGCATCTATGCTGAATCAGCATGGAGAAATGAAGAACTAACTTACGCGCCTTATCCAACTTCTATATTTCCACATCAAAATAATGGTCACCAAAGTTTAAGAGACAGTTTCTTTGAAGGCAAGTTGATTATGGCAGGTAGTGAGACCGCTAAAGAATTCCCAGGTTATTTAGATGGTGCGGTTGAGGCAGCCAACGCTACTTTGAATAGAATTCTCCCGAAGTTCAAAGAGACTTCTATCTCTACTTCAGACAAAACAAAATAGAGAATAGTCGCTTTTTACTTTATGTCCAAACAAGAGCTTTCATTGGTATGGTTTAAAAGGGACCTGCGCTTGACAGATCACCTGCCATTGAAGGAGGCTATGGAATCCGGAGATCAATTGCTTCTCCTTTATTGCTTCGAACCTGAAGTAATCAATGATCCTCATTACGATGTCAGGCATTGGCGTTTTGTTTGGGAATCGATTCAAGACATGAATCAGAAACTACTTCCTCTTGGTCATCGGGTGGAAGTTTTTCATGCCTCTTTGAGAGATGTTTTGGTTGAGTTGTCGAACAACTATTTTTTAAAATCTATTTATTCGCATGAAGAAAGTGGTTTAAAAATCACTTATGACCTAGATAAATGGGTAGCCAAGTTTTGTGAAACCCAAGGAATTCAGTGGCATGAATTTATGTACAATGGAGTGCTTCGTGGAGCTAAAAACCGACAGAATTGGCTCAAGCATTGGTATGGTTTTATGAACTCCCCTCAAGAACATCCCTACTTGACTGAGCTTAAGACTGTCGAACTGAGCCAATCTATCAGAGCTAAGTTTGGCAAACCTGTCCCCGAGGAGTTTAAAGCTCGAAATTCAAATTTTCAAGAAGGTGGTACTTCGGTGGGCAGAAAGTATATGAAAAGCTTTCTCTCTGACAGGGTAGCTAACTATTCAAAATCTATATCCAAGCCAGAGCAAAGTAGAAGGGGCTGCAGCAGGCTTTCGCCTTATTTGGCTTGGGGTAACCTGAGTTTACGTCAAGTCTATCAGGCTAGGTTGGAAGCAAAAGAGAAATTTGGCTTCAAAAGGCCCTCAGCAAATTTCGGCTCGCGATTGCAGTGGCACGATCATTTTGTGCAGAAGTTTGAAATGGAGGAACGCTATGAATTTGAGAACATCAACCGAGGCTATGATTTTTTAGAGAAAGAAGAGAGCCTTACTTTTCTCAAAGCTTGGAAAGAAGGAAAAACAGGAGTGCCTCTGGTGGATGCTTGTATGAGATGTTTGCATGAAACGGGATATATCAATTTTCGGATGAGGGCCATGCTGGTGAGTTTTCTTACCCATCATCTTTGGCTGCATTGGAAAGAAGGAGCTGTTTATCTGGCTTCCCAGTTTCTTGATTTTGAACCAGGTATCCACTACCCGCAATTTCAAATGCAAGCGGGCATGACGGGCATTAATACCATCCGTATCTACAATCCCATCAAGCAAAGTCAAGATCACGATCCGGAAGGGTTTTTTATTAAAAAATGGGTGCCAGAACTTTCCGATATTCCACAGGAGTACATTCACGAACCTTGGTCAATGCCACCCATAGAAGCAAGACTTTTGAATATCGATCCACAACAACTTCAACCCGTAGTAGATATAAAGGCTGCTGCTGAAAGAGCAAGAAAAGCGCTTTGGGCTCATCGTAATCATCCAGAGGTGAAAAAGGAAAATTCACGCATTCTGAATAGGCATATTATACCGGGTAGGAGAATGCAATAACCTCTCCGTTCTTCGACCACCGCCCCTAAATTAGGAAAGGAGTTGGTTACGAAAGTAATCCCCTTCAAAACTGGAGCTGTCCACAAGACTGAGGGGTAAGTTGTTAAACTTTTCTAATTACTTCGGGTTAATTTCTCAATGAAAAAGGGCCAACTTCCGACCAAAAATTGCCCTGTTTGCCATCGCCCTTTTGAGTGGCGCAAAAAATGGCGCGACTGCTGGGAAGAAGTTGTCTATTGTTCAGAAAGGTGTAGACGAAATAAGAACCCCTCTGCTCGTTGAGCATCTCCCCTTATTAAGGGGAGAAAAGTTAGAGGTGTATGTAGAGAAATAAGAGTAGAATTAATTTCAAGAAAAACGAATTAACTCCTCCCCTGTTTTAGGTGAGGTGTCCGCAGGACGGAGGGGTCTATGAAAAAACTAAGACTAATTCTAGGAGACCAACTCAACCATGAGCATTCATGGTTTGAGCAAAAATCTGATGATCATTTCTATGTAATCATGGAGATGAATCAGGAGCTCACGTATACGACTCATCACATTCAAAAAGTAGTGGCTTTTTTTCTGGCCATGAGATCTTTTGCAGAACATCTAGAAAGTGAAGGGCATCAAGTCCTTTACCTCAAACTAGATGACACGCGAAATAAGCAAAGCCTCACTGATAACCTCAGCTGGATCATTGAAGAGAAGGGAATAGAGAAGTTCGAGTATCAACTTCCAGATGAATATCGACTAGATGAGCAGCTGAAAGAATTTTGCGAAGGGATAGATATAGCCTCCGAAGCCTCTAATTCAGAACACTTCCTTACTTCTCGGTCAGAATTATCTGACTTTTTCAAAGGAAAGAAGACGCTGCTGATGGAGTCTTTCTACCGAATGATGCGCAAGAAGCACGAAGTATTGATGGAAGAGGGGCATCCCGTAGGGAACAAATGGAATTATGATCATGAGAATCGTAATAAGATGCCAAAAGGCACATTTATTCCGCAACCCAAGGTCTTCGAAAAAGATGTTTCAGAAATAGTTGAAATGTTGGAAAGGCAAGGGGCAAAAACCATAGGCCGAATTAATCCACAACAATTCATCTGGCCTATCACTAGAAATGAGAGCCTCGACTTACTCGACTTTTTCATTCAGGAATGCCTGCCGTTCTTTGGGGTTTATCAAGATGCGATGACTACAGAAGGTTGGTCACTATTTCATTCGAGGATTTCATTTGCTATGAATGCGAAGTTACTTTCTCCTAAGGAGGTCATTGAAAAAGTAGAAGCTTCTTGGAGAAAGAACAATGACTTGCCTTTAGCAGCTGTTGAAGGGTTCATCCGTCAGGTTCTAGGCTGGAGAGAGTATATGCGAGGGGTGTACTGGAAATATATGCCAGAATATGCTCAAGAGAATTTCTTCGAAAATGACACAAAGCTGCCCGGTTGGTTTTGGACAGGTGAAACTAAAATGAGGTGCCTTTCTCATTCCATCAATCAATCTTTAGAGCATGCCTATGCCCACCATATTCAGCGCCTGATGGTTACTGGCAATTTTGCCTTGTTAGCTGGTGTGAATCCAGACGAGGTAGATCAATGGTATTTAGGTATTTATATCGATGCCATTGAATGGGTGGAAATCACCAATACCCGAGGTATGAGTCAGTTTGCAGATGGTGGCATTGTGGCTACTAAACCTTACGTTTCTTCGGCCAATTACATGAACAAAATGGGTCATTATTGCTCAAGCTGTTCTTATGATTACAAGAAAAAGGTAGGAGAAAACGCATGCCCTTTCAATAGCCTGTATTGGGATTTTTTGGAACGCAACAGATCTAAGCTTGAGAAAAACCCTCGAATGGGAATGATTTACAGGGTTTGGGATAAAAATTCAACTGAAAAGAAAAACCAAACCATTGAACAAGCAGCTCATTACTTGAAAAATTTGGAGGAATTATGAGCAGAGCGATTTATTGGTTTCGAAATGATTTAAGGTTAGCAGATAATGAAGGCTTCAAAAAGGCTGTCGATGAACATGATGAAGTTGTGCCTGTATACATTTTAGATGAAAAATGGTTGAAAAGTAAACCTCATGGAATAGAGAGAGTAGGCTCTTTTCGCTTGAAGTTTTTACTTGAGTCGCTAATAGACTTGAAATCTCAATTGCACGCATTAGGTTCTGATTTATTCTTTAAAGCGGGAGATGTCACTGAAACGCTAACTGACATTAGCAAGCAATACAATTGTGATAGACTGTATGCGCAACGAGCTTCAGCACATGAAGAAGTGAAGCAAGAGGAACGTCTTTCTGAGCTGATGTCAACATCTTTCACTTGGGGAGAAACGCTCTATCATTTAGAAGATTTAAATTTTGAATTAGAGGAATTACCGGAAGTCTTTACGGAGTTTAGAAAAAGAGTAGAGAAAAGGTCGGAGGTTCGTAAAGAGCTGGAAGCTCCGCTAACTATCAATTCGCCAGAGGGAATTGGTACCGAAATTCCAAATTTGGCAGCTCTTGGTTTTGAAGAACCTGAAGTAGACGAGCGCTCTGTCATTGCCTTTGAGGGCGGTACCAAAGCAGGGATGGATCGGCTTAATTATTACCTCTGGGAAAAAGAGCTGCTGGCCAATTACAAGCAGACAAGAAATGGGCTTATTGGAGGTGACTATTCGAGCAAGTTTTCTCCATGGCTTGCTTTAGGATGCTTTTCACCCCGTCAGGTTTATTGGGAGATCAAGAAATTCGAAAAGTATGTGAAGAAGAATAGCTCCACTTATTGGCTAGTCTTTGAGTTGATATGGAGAGATTATTTTCACTTCGTGGCAAAAAAATATGGCGAAAAAATCTACCAACGAAAAGGTATTTTAGGCGAAGATAAAATCGAATGGGGTTGCGATAATCTTTTTCATTTATGGAGAGATGGCAAGACAGGGGAACCTTTTGTGGATGCCAACATGCGAGAGATAAATGCCACAGGATTTATGAGCAATAGAGGAAGGCAAATTGTAGCCTCTTATCTAATGCACAGTATGAAAATCGATTGGCGTTTAGGTGCAGCTTATTTTGAGAAAATGCTCGTAGATTATGATCCTTGCTCCAACTATGGCAATTGGATTTACATTGCAGGAGTGGGCAATGACCCACGCGGAGGCAGAGAATTCAACATTGATAGGCAAAAAGAAAACTATGATCCCCAAGGAGAATACCAAATGCTTTGGGGCGCTTAGCTTATTTATGAAAGGAGTTGCTATTTTTGGTCAACTCAAATCAAATGAATCTCAGGTTTTTCATTCATAATATTCATCTCTTACACTTATTACCTGCTTTGTATAGAGAAGGTAAAGCGGTTAAAGCGTCTGTACCAACATTACCAGAGGCCAAAGGGACCAACGGCCTTGCTGAGTCTGTAAATAACCAAAAGCTGAACTTACTTTGCATTGGTGAAAGCACAATTGCTGGTGTTGGTGTGAAAACTCATGAAGAAGGTTTTTCTGGCACTCTAGCTAAAGAATTATCCAACTTAGTGAACAAGGAAATTCATTGGGAGGTGGTCGCCAAAAGCGGTTACACTGCGAGGCTTGTCAAGGAGAGGCTAGTGCCGATGGTTAAGATGAAACCTGACGTTATTGTAGTTGGCTTAGGAGGTAACGATGGCTTTCAGTTAAATTCACCAAGGCAGTGGAGGCGAGATATCATTGAGTTAGTCGATGCGCTGAAGGCACTAAATCCAAAAGCTGCTATTTTTTTCTCTAATATGCCTCCAATACATTTATTTCCCGCATTTACACCCTTAATTAAAAAGGTCATTGGTGATAGAGTCATTCAATTAGCAGAGACTTTAAATCAAACGGTTGAGGATATGGAGAATGTCTTTTATGCCAATGAATGGATAGATTTAGAGATTTGGGCGAAGCGGTATAATGTGGATGTCGAACTCAATACTTTTTTTAGTGATGGGGTGCATCCTTCCATTTTAACCTATCAAGTTTGGGCGAAGGATATGGCAAAGTTTATAACAAGTAATTTGAGTTAACACATTATTCCTAATTTCGGCTATGCAAAACCTCAAACTGGCACTCATTCAATCAGATATTTATTGGCATGAAGTAGGAGCAAACTTGGCCATGTTCGAAGAGAAAATCTGGCAAATTCATGAGCCGGTAGATATCATTGTTTTGCCTGAGATGTTCCAAACAGGGTTCACCATGGAGCATGAGCACTTGGCAGAACCCATGAACTTCACCACTTTCAAATGGATGAAACAAATGGCTGCTCAAAAGCAGGCCGTAGTTTGTGGTTCATTCATCGTGAAAGAGTCTGGGAAAGTCTACAATCGCCTATTGTGGATGCAACCGAATGGTGAATACTTTAGCTACGATAAACGCCATCTTTTCAGAATGGCAGATGAACATAATCACTTCAATATGGGCGAACAAAAGCTTATCGTGGAGTGGAAGGGTTGGAAAATATGTCCTTTGGTTTGTTACGACTTGCGCTTCCCTGTTTGGTCTCGCAATGTAGATTTGGAGTATGATCTTCTACTCTATGTAGCTAATTGGCCTGCGGCAAGGGTGAATGCTTGGGATACTTTGCTCGAAGCAAGAGCCATTGAAAATGTGAGCTATTCTATTGGTTTGAATAGGGTTGGGAAAGATGGTGTTGGTATTGAATACAATGGCCATTCTGCCGCTTATTCTCCAAAAGGTGAGCAGCTAGCCTTTTCTGAAAAGGGGGAGGTAATTATTGTGGAGCTTTCAGCAGAATCTCTTCTTGGTTTTAGAGAGAAGTTTCCTGCTCAAATGGATGCTGATCAGTTTGAAATTAAGAAGTAAGGAATAGCTTTATTTCGTTCATTACCTGCTCTTGGTCTTGAAAATTAATGGTAGGCTGTTTTATAAAGTGAAGAGTTTTAAGCAACGCTTCATTCTGTCCCCTCAAAATTATCAAAACGTTGTTTTTAGACTTCCTTAGTGTTTCTAAGAGCTTTGATACACTTCCTAATGTTTGACCTTCGGTTACATCGAAAAAGCAAATTAGATATTGCGCTTGATGCATCAATTTACCTGTTTCTTGAATCAAAAAACCTTCTGAATGATTATCGGCCTCAAGAATAGTAAGGTTCGGATACGCTGTCTTCAATTCATCTTTCCAATTGAAAGTGAATGCAATGTCCTCTTGCTGTTTGATTTGGAAATAGCAGAAGACATTCATGGCTGAATGAGAATTCGTTTAGTAACCGTTTGACCGTTGCTGCTCGATATTCTAACGAGGTAAACAGCAGGCGGTAATGTACTGAAGTTAAGCTCTTTTGTCACGGAATTCTCTAGTACAATGCCTTCTTCAATAATCCGTCCACTCAAATCAATGATTTTCGCTATTGCATCTGAGTTGGTTAGAATCCTGACAATGCTTCTGCTTGGATTAGGCGCTAATAACACCCGAAGTTCAGTATCACCTGAAGGGTTAGCCTCTGTTTTGTTGCGAAGGAAATAAAACCCACCCTTCGAGCTTCCGATGAGCAAAGACATAATTCCATCGCCATATAAATCAACCGCAGCTAAGTAGCTCGCTCTGCCAAAGTTTGTTGATATCAGCGTTTCTTCAAAGGCGAGAAGGTTCTCTTCAAAATTGGTGACTCTAAAGTTTTCATCGGCCTGATCGTCATAAAGCCTCAAACTCCCTTTACTGTCAATGGTAATTAATTTATCTCCAGCGTTTAAGCTAAATTTTCCAATCGCCAGCGAAAGGTTTTGTCTAGTAAAGTCATTTTCGAATCCACCGAAGTCTTCCTCTGCTATAAATGATGAACCTCCTTGGTTGAAAAACGCAGTAAGGCTTCCGAACTGATTTCCAATTAAAACATCGGGCAAACCGTTTCGGTCTAAATCAATCACCAAAGGGTTACTCGAATCTGTAGTCTCTAGCTCCAAATCTTGTTCAGCAGAAAATTCAAAAGCATTATTTCCCTTGAGGAAGAATACCCTTGTATCTAATTGGCCAACTTTTGCTTGAAGTATGAGGTCTATTTGGTCGTCTTGGTCAAGGTCAGCGAATTGAGGCTTCAGGTATGTATAACCCAATGAGGATAGGTTGGCAAAATCAGTAGTCAATAATTCGAACTGAGGGTTGAATCTGTTGCCAACGTTTTCAAACTGCCAAACGGTACCTATAAAGTCACCATTGAGTAAGCTGCCTGTATTGCCAACAAACAAGTCTTGGTCACCATCATTGTCGAAGTCATAAAAGGTAGGGAATGCATCTTCACCCAGATCAACCATTTCATTTTGAAGAAATGGGCTTTCACCTTCAAAGTTCGGGATGGTGTTATCTCCAATATTTTCAAACACTTTAATTTGCGATTGAAAGTCGACAAGGTTACCGGCATTCTGGTCAATGTTGGTTGAAACAATCAGTTCATCAATACCATCGAAGTCAATATCTTCCATAAATGCAGACGGAAAAAACTGAAAGCTAACAGGGTCGCTTACAGGAATTGATTCGAACGAAGTCATGGCTGCTTCAGCTACAGTGCCTTCATTCCTTAAAAACACGAGGTTGTCACATAGTTCATCTGAAGTGATAATGTCTATATCACCATCACCATCGGCATCATAAGGTAAAATGGTTTTACCACCAATATGTTGAATGAGGTTTGGCTCCGATGGTTGGTCAATTGTATTAGCAATTCCGCCTGCATTAGGGCATGGTTGACCAAAAGAGAAGTCGCTGCAGCCACAGTCATACAGGTTGCCCCAGCTTCGGGTTACTCGGGTAAATGTTAAATCGCCACAGCTCCCATTGCCTTCATAATAGTCGATTGAAGACGAACTACCGAAACGGTATGTGAGTATGTCCAAAGCACCATCTCCGTTCACATCTGCAAAACCGGGTATATCTGTTGCACTCACTTGAATGTTCGATCCGCTGTCTTGCGTTAAGAATTCACTGGCCACCTGCCAGCTTAAAGTACTTCCAGAACTTATGTTTTTATAGACTTTAATGCCAAGCGTGGTACTTGTAAATAAATCTTTCAGCCCATCGCAGTCAAAGTCTTTCAGCACCATCCAGTTCGCCACATCTTCAGGAAATTGAAAAGAGTATTCTGGCTTCAATACCCATTGGTCTGATTCATTGATGTATGTGCTAATGCTTCTGGAAATTCGATGGAAAACAACCAAGTCAGAAACGTTATCCCCATTGAGATCCATGCTTTGAAATTGAGCAGAGTTTAGGCCTCCTTCGAAAGCCCTTTTTAGTACTTGTCCATTTTGAGTGACAGGAATGCTGAAATCATACTCGAATCTCACTTGCGCCAAGCTGGCAAAAGTAGAAAGTAGCAGAAAAATGGATATGAATGATTTCATTAAAGAGTTTCTGGCAGCTAAATTAAGATCAGTCTGTTAGAATAACGTAATTTTTAACCGATAGATATTAACTTCGTGAAGCACATTCTATGAATATGATCGATCAGCTTTACGAACTTTATCAAAAATGCACTGGTGTTTCAACTGATACGCGCACGTTGCAAAATGGAAATATCTGGTTTGCCCTCAAAGGGCCCAACTTCAATGCTAACAAATTTGCAGATAAAGCTATTGATCTTGGCGCTTCAATAGTGGTTATAGACGATGCTGAATATCAAAAAGATCATCGATACTTTCTGGTTGAGGATGGCTTGAAGGCCTTACAAATTCTTGCCAATCATCATAGAAAACAATTCAATATTCCTGTAATTGGGATCACAGGGTCTAATGGAAAAACCACCACCAAAGAGCTGATTCGTGATGTATTGAAAGCTAAGTTTTCAGTATGGGCCACCAAAGGCAATCTCAATAATCACATTGGAGTACCTTTGACCCTTCTTGGTATTAATGAAGAAGTGGAAATAGCCATTATTGAAATGGGGGCGAATCATCAAAAGGAAATAGCACTCCTAAGTAGTATTGCTGAACCAACCCATGGTTTAATCACCAATATTGGCAAGGCACATTTGGAAGGTTTTGGAGGTTTAGAGGGTGTTTTCAAAGGAAAAACAGAGTTATATGAATTCATGAACGAGAGTGGAGGAGCTCTGTTTGTGAATTCAAGAAATGAGCGTTTGATCAATAAAGCAAAAGCATCGGCAGAAGAATTGATAAGTTACCCTGACCGTGAAGATACTTTTCATGCTCAGTTAATCGGAGACCAGCCGTATGTTCAGCTAAGAACATCTTTGGGTAACACTGTTACCACCAGATTGACGGGGGCTTATAATTTTGAGAATATTTGTGCCGCTCTTTGTATTGGTCAATATTTTGGTGTGAATGAATTAAGTGCCATTGAGGCCATCGAAGCTTATGAACCTGAGAATAATCGCTCTCAAATTATAAGGAAGGGAAGTAATACACTTTTTATGGATGCTTACAACGCTAACCCAACCTCTATGGCTTTGTCTCTTCAAAATTTTGCGGCTAAAAACGGATTGAATGTGGCTATAGTGGGAGATATGTTTGAATTGGGAGACGATGCTGATACAGAGCATTATGCCATTGGTAAACTAACTGCTGAACTGAATATAAGTCAGGTGATTCTTTGTGGCACATTGATGCGGAGCGCCTATAATGCCAATCCAGATGCCCTTTACTTTCAAACAAAAGAAGAGCTCAAGGCATATATTCAAGCTAACCCTATCTCTAATGCTAATGTGTTGATAAAGGGTTCTAGGGGAATGAGCTTGGAGACTTTAGTGGACTTCTTGTAAAAAATACGAGGGATGGCACCACCCATCCCTCAACCTCAACCTAAGAATCGGTGACTTGAACTGCTTAACCAATTAAACATTAGTCACCTTTATTTTAAATATTATTTGACCTTGAAGATGACTTTAGAAGCATCTTTATTTACTTCAAAACCTCTGCTTTTCGATACCGCAATTGTCTGAGCAGCATCTTTAAGGCTTTTAAAAGTAGTAGTAATCGGACTGGTCAATTCGCTTTTTGAGAAGTCGTGTTCAACTTCAACTTTATATAATCTTTTTACTTCGTTCAATACTTGTTCCAACGGGATACTTTCGTAGTCATATTGCCCATTTCTCCAGCTATCAATTCTGTCCAATCTCATCTCCAAAGGTTGGCTTACCTTACCTTCTTCAATAGAAACAGTTAAGCCAGGAGTAATTGTCTGCTCAGAACTAGTGGTGGAAGACATCACTTTCACTTTTCCTGTTTTACAGGCAACTTGCATTAATTTATCTCTTGATCTCACATTAAAGCTTGTTCCCAAAACTTGAACTTCGCCAATGGTGGTAATTACTTTGAAACTGCTGCCCCGTTTCACTTCGAAAAAGGCTTCACCAACGAGTTTTACTTCTCGTTCTTCGGTCCAACCCTTCTCAGGAAATGAAACAGAACTTTCAGCATTTAGGTGAACCACCGACCCGTCCGGTAAATTCACAGTGCGAACTTCAGCAAGTGAAGTCGCTATAGAGATTTGATTGGTATTCTGTTTTAAGATGAAAAAAGCACCGATGGCTAAGATGAAGGAGGCCGCTATTCCTATGATCCAACTTCTTCTAGAAATGGAAATCACTTTTGGTGAATGAGACTCCGAAAGTCTATCTTCTAGCTTTTTCCATGCCTCTTCTTGTGAAATTCTTTCCGGAACTTTCAGATTCTTGGCACTAGCGACAAATTGCTCCAATGACTCGAAATGGGGGTCATCTGCAGATTTACCTGCCTCTTGGCCAGAGATTTTGCCCTCAAGCCAGTCTTGTTCCCAATTATTACCGTACTCTTTATTAGTCATTGTGGTGTTAATACACTACTTGTAAAGAACACCCTACCAATTTTGGTAAAAATTAGAAGTGCAAGTTAAGAAAGATGGAAGGTGTGAAATCTAGCAAAATTATATTTCTGTAAAGGTCTTCAGGTAAAGTTACATTGGGGTCGCCATTAATGGCTCTGTCAATTTGCTCTCTCTTCAATCGCCTTCCCTGAACATTCGTTCTGTTGTAAACATTTAGAATAGATAGACCAACTTCTCCTTTCATAACTTCGTTTTCAAATTTCAATGCAGCCGATAAATCAAGTCTATGATAGTCTGGTAGTCTTTCAATGGTTCTTTGTGTGTTGATTACTTCATAGTTAATAATGTCGCCCTGATTGTTTCTAATGAAATTAATATCAGGTCGATAGAACGGCTTGCCGCTACCATAAACCCAAGTAGCTGAGAAATTCCATTTGGGTAGTTCCAAAATGTGAACGAATTTTAATTCGTTTCTTTGATCCTCGCGAGCAGCTAGTTCAGCATTATTATTAATATTCTCAAAGCGATTTATCGCTTTACTTCGCGTGTATGCTACCCAACCCTGATAGTTGCCAATACGCTTCTGTAGAAGTATGTCTATGCCTTGAATGTTGCTCGTTCCAGGCGAGGAGTTAATCTCTGGCCTTTGTCTATCACTATTAGCATCATATAGGTGAGAAATGCTGTACTCAGTGAGTCCAGAAACTTTCTTCTGATAATATTCTACATCGAAAGTCAAGTCATTTTTTTTATACTGAAAACCGGCAATAAAGTGGTCGGATTCCATGACAGGAAGTCGCCTTTGCGAACCTGCAGTCTCTTTATTATAAGCTAAGTTCCAACCGTTTTCATTGTTAGAAAAAGGGTCATCAAAAACCTCTTCTCTCATAATCTGGAAATACCTGCCCGAGGTGGCCTTTAGTTCAATTTCTGGGGTAAGTTGATAATTAGCAGCTATCCTTGGGCCGAAATAATTTTTATCGCTTACGCTGGTTGTGTTAAGCCTGCCACCAATTTTGAGTTGAAATTTTTTACCAAAACGAATATTGTCGGAGGCATACAGTGAAAGTATTTCTCCTGAAGGTGAAGGGTTCATGTTGCCATTTGGTGCTGTGCCAGATAAATCCCTAATACTGACATCTGTTAGCACAATGATGTATGATAAGTTCATACCAACATCCAAGTTATGTCTACGTCCAACTATTATTTCGTTTTTGAAATTGAACTGAAGGTCTTCAACAGAGTTTACTCGCGTTACTTCATATAAATTATTTAAATCGCCAGTACCATCTCTTCTTTCATTATTATAGAAATAATCGAAAAAATGATCGGAATAAGCTGTTTGAATACTTGAATAAAAGCGCCTGTTCCAGTTCCGTGACCATACAAAACCAATACCTTTATTGCCCCAATTGGCTTTTTCCTCATAAGTGTCTATCTGGTTGATGGTGCTTGGGTCATTGGGATCTGAGAAATTCACGATGTCAAAGTCTGTGCTTAAATCATCTCTTCCTTGGTAATAACTAAGGCTTAAAATGTCTCTTGTGGAAACCTTGTAAGAGGCTTTGAAATTTAGATCGTAGAAATGAAAATCAGGTCGAATAAAATCATTGTCATTAACTCCACTAAAAGCTTGCTGACTGACCTGATTTGATTTTTCCCTGTAGTTGCTGTATAACTTTTCAAACAAACCACTTCTTATAATGTCAGTGTAGGCTCTTCTACCGCTTAGGTGGATAGCTCCTCGGCCGCTGGCAAATGGAAGGTTAGCGCTGAATCTGGTGCTGAGAAGATTGACACCCAAAGAATATTGAGGCTCATTAAAGTTACCTGTAGTACCAGTAATGTCTACAACCCCGGAAACTCTACCACCATATTTGGCCCCGAAGCCTCCTTTATATATTTGAATGTCTCTTACGGCATCTGCATTAATGGCACTAAATACTCCAAAAAAGTGATCGAGTCTATAAATAGTAAACCCATCAAACAAAACGAGATTATGTGCCGAAGGGCTATTTCTAATGCTTAGTGCAGCAGAGGTTTCATCAGACCCTCCGATTCCAGGAAGAAGTTGTAGCGACCGGAAAATATCTAATTCCCCAAAGCTAGGCAGCGCTGAAAGGTTATTAGGGTCAATGGTGATTTGGGAGACCTCATCTCCATATTTCACAGTAGAATACTTGTTGTCAACTACAGTAAATTCCGAAAGTTCTAGCGAACCTTCTTCCATCATTATTTTAATGGATTGCTTACTATCTCCAGGCTTGAGTTTAACTTCAGATTTCTTATACCCTAGATAGCTTACTTCTATGGTACTCGTGTCGTTGGGTACTTGTGGAAGAGAAAAGTACCCATCCTTATTCGTGATTACTCCCATTTGAAGTCCACTTACGCGAACTACTGCATTGGGTAGGTTTTCGCCTGTTATTGCATCTTGAACTAGTCCAAATACGGTGATATCGAATAAACTTGGGGTGTTTACATTCATATCAACCTTTTTTGGGATCAGAATGATTTTGTCATTTAAGAGCTGAAAATCAATGCCTTTATTCAGTAATATGCTGTTGAGAAATTCGGTAAGCGGTTTTTGGTTGAATGTGCCAGAGATTGTGGCTCCCGTGATGAGTGCATCATCATAAGCGATTTTCAAATCGTATTTATTCTTGAGAATCCTGAGAACTCTAGCAAGGGAAGTATTTTCGAAAGACTCAGTGATTTTGACGGAATTAACGTCTTGAGCCAGACTGATCTGGCTATAAATCAACAAGCATATGATAATTCGAAAGATGCGCACTATTCAATAGTTACTTGTTTGCCTTGGCTTTCAATAGAGAGACCCATAGGTACAAATACAAGCTGAAGTGCTTCAGTTAAGTTGCTTTTACTAAAATAGCCTGAATAGAAACGCTCACTAATATCTGTCTTCATGGTTATTTCAATGTCAAATTGCCTTTCGAGCTCCTTAATTACCTTGCTTAATGGTTCAGCATCAAAGTAGAAGCTGCCCTTTCTCCATGTGGCTGTTTGTGCAGGGTTGAATTCGGATACTTCAAGTTTACCCATTCTCAAATTCACCTCTTCACCAACACTTAAATTGACATCATTATCTCCAGAGGTTACTGCCACTCTCCCAGTAAATACGGAAACTGTGAATTCATTAGATCTATCATATACATTGAAGGATGTTCCTAAAACTTTAACTTCTCCATTTTTACCAAGCACAGTAAAGGTCTTTCCAGAGGTAACTTCAAAAAAAGCTTCACCTCTTAAAACAATGGTTCTATTAGATTCCCAATTCTTTTCTTTAAAGGAGACAGTTGAGCTGGCATTGAGGGTAACAGTTGAATTGTCTGGTAATTTAAAAGATAGAGTTTCTCCCGAGGGAGATTGGTAGGTAGTAAGCTTGGTTTCTTGGAAAAAGGAGAAATAAGCCACTAGAAAAAGAACCGCTGCACTAGTCATCCAAATGAAGAAATTTCTTCTAGTGGTTTTAGGGTGAATTACCCTTGTGTTGTCTGAAGAGCTTTCTTCAATGTGTGCCATTAAGGATTCCCAAGCATCATTTTCACTAGTTTTAATGGGTGCCTCTAACTTTTCTGTGAAAGAAATAATCTTCTCCATCTGATGCTTTTCATCAGATGTTAGCTCCTTTTCAAGCCAGTCTTGTATGACTTTATCTCCTTTCACTTATCTAAAGTAATCTAAATTTTGTATTT